>JACNKC010000068.1:7505-102202 GCA_014382245.1 Pseudomonadota bacterium
CGCACAGCTTGAGCGGAGGTCCTTGGCGGCCGCGCAAGAAGTTGGTACTGGTGTGACCGGTGGGTCGCCGAGTGCTCTACCACGGCCAGGCGTAGGTGACCTCCAACCAGGCGACGTTCTGCTCACCGGCGATGGTGGATTGGCAAAGTACCTCAAGGGGACTGGCGAATACGGGCATGGAGCGATGGTTTTGAGAAGCGAAAGTGAGCGCCTGGAAGTTCTCTCTTCGGATGCTCGTGGCATCTACATCAGGGACAATTCCGATCCTGCGGTAGGGGGGCGCACCTTCGACGTCTTCCGGACAGAGGATGTGAGTGCGACCGATCTCCGGGCGTTCGCGCGGGGCGTAGCCACAGAAGGCGGGCTTGGTCAGTACTTCGGAAATGCTGGAGGCAACGTCTGCGCTTCGGTCTGTACTCGGGGTCTCGAGGCGGCGGGCGAACTCACCATCCCACGGCTCGTCGGTAGGCTGGTAACACCAAACGGGCTCGGCAGAGCGCTTGGGCCACCCATAGGGCGGATACGCGTTCCTCTCTTGAGGACGGCGCCATGAGGGGCGGGGCGGCTCTCGTGACGGTTGTTGTGCTGGTCTCCGTGGCCGCTTCGGCGGGAGCTAATGGAATGCAGGATGAAGAAGTGAAGCCTCCGTCGAGTTTCGAGATTCCGTACGATGGACCCGGTCAGCTCGCCACGATCTGGAGCTGGGGACGAGACCGCCGCGACGGCGAGAAGGCGCTGATCCTTACCGCTCGCATGCAGAGTCGCCGAGTTGAGGTAGAGGCTGCGACTCGAGCGCGCTGGCTATCGCCTACCGAGCTACTGGTTGAGCAAAACGTTTGGCCTGTGAGGAATGGTTCGGGAAGCCGCATCCTGCGAATGACTCGTGAGGGGGAGGTGCTTGAGGTTCTTTGTGATCGCGCGGGCCTCTCCAACGCTGAGCCTTCGCCCGATGGCGAGCGGGTTCTGCTTGAACGAGATGACCAGAAAGGGTTCCAGGGGCTCGAGGTTAGGAGTCTTGTAGAGGACTTTCACCTGCAAGCCAATCATCCGAAGCCGACGGGCCCGGGCATGGGTTTTATGATGACTCCTCCGGTCTGGAGTCCGGATGGATCGAAGTTTGTTGCAGGGCTCTACGTTCCGAACCTTCCAGAGGAACCCGGTCGCCTGTATGCGAGACTTGCCATCGTCTCCCGCGATACTCCTGGCTACACACGGATTCCCGACAGCCCTCCTGGCAAGGAACCGGAGAGGGGTGGTGTGATCCCGCTCTTTTGGAATCAAGCGGGGATTCACGTCCGAACGACAAAGATCGGCAGTGGTCTGCTGCGGTGCGATCCCGAGGGCTCGGGATGTACTCCGGTCTACGCTCCGGGAGAGCATCGCTTGGTGCTTGAGGGACGACAGGTCAACGATCACAAGGCTCTGCTCCTCGTTAAGGACTTCACGGTGGACCCGTTGGAGGCGCGTGCTAAGGAGATCCACGAGGTCAACCTCGTTACTGGAGAAGGTCGCGTGCTCCTGCGCTTGCCCGATGGTGTGTTCATTTCCGATCTCGATTGGATCAATGACGCGATCGACTGAGGGTCGCGCCAGGCGCCGAGGATTTCGCCGAGCACCTTCCGCAGGGTCCAGGAACTCGGGTGCCACCCACCCGTGAGTGAACGTAAGTACGAATGAAGTAGTCACGACCCCATGACCTTTCGGATGAGGCCAGTTTGCCAACCCGCGCGCCTACGGCCCCTGGGATCCGCTTAACGGCACCGGCCCCGACGGCGGATTTTTCTTCCCCGGCCTGCCCCTCGCACTGAACTCGGCGGGCGCCCGGCTCTACTTGTCGGCAAACCAGTTGCCGTGAAAACCGAAGGGCACACGCTGGGGCATAGCCACCCGGGCTACCGGCCCGGCCTGCGGCTGCGTGGCGTCGAGTATCACCAGGTCGCTGCCGTCGCGTGACTTGTCGTAGGCAAAAAACACCAGGTACCCTTCGTCTTCACCCTCGCCGACCGGGGCAAACGTGGCCTCGCCCGGCACCTGTCCCGTCGGCAAATCGTAGGCAGTGTTGTTGCCGGTGTCGAAATCGATCTTGAGTATTTTTGATAACTCTCCAGGGCCTACCAGGAGGCCTGGTGAGCTCACGGCGTAACCGTAACGAACCCGGCTGCCAACGAGCCTGTCGTCCACGCGTGGGAACTCGGCCGGCACGTCTAGAATATGGCTCTCCGATACCCGCCCGCTGGCCGGGTCTATCACAAACCGATGCGGCACCGCCGAGTCAAAATTGTCGCTGCCCCCTCTCCACAGTTCGGGATAACGGCATACGTCGAGCACGATCGAACCGTCTTGGGCGTCGCGGGCGTTGAAAGGATGAAAGATGTAGCAGGGGTCGATATCGTACCAGCGGACAGCTGCACCCGGAACGCCGCGAGGCATTACTCCCAGCCGCGCCGGGTAGTCGTCGCTCCAGTGGTAGGGCAGCCCCGCGCCCGGCTGCGGCTGGCCTCCCCCGAGACTGGCCATGGCAGCCTCCAGGTCGAAGACCACCGGCAGGTCCATGAAGATCACGTTGTTCTCGGTAATGGCGAAGTCGTGGATCATCGTCGGGCCGGTGACGTCTATCTCCTGGCTCTGCACCAACCGGCCCTCGGCGTCAACGCGGTGATAGACAAGGTAGGGCGGGAAAAACCCGTAGCCGAAAAAATGCATCTCGCCGGTCACGGGACAGATCTTAGGATGCGCGGTCATCGCCGTGGTGAGCTTGCCGTCGAAGTCGTGCAGGCCGACGGTGTCGAGTCCCGGTGTGACCTCGGTCGGAAACGAACTCTCGACCAGTGCCATGAACTTGCCGGCGTGCCGAACGATATTGGTGTTGGCCACCGCTATGCTGTGGTCGACCTCGCCACCCTCGCTTATCATCTGCAGGTCAGGATCTTCGAGAGCCCGGGTCTGCACCCAGCGGTTGCGGTACCAGCTGGCCTTGCCCCCCTCCAGGCGCACGCCGTGCAGCATTCCGTCACCGGTAAACCAGTGAGACGACTCACCTGTAGCCGGGTTAGGGCCGATGCGCATGTACACTCCATTGAGCTCGGGGGGAAGGGCTCCCTCGACTACGAGATTAGTGCTACTGACCTCATCGGTTACCGGGGCAAAGTTGCCCTGTAAATGAAACGGAAGTTTCTCGTCCTTGGCCGTCTGCATGGCCTGCACTATGCCGAACCGACCGCTTGAAGCCAAGACCGGTTCGTGGAAGTGTTCGCGGCTGCGCGGGCCGCCCCCCGGGGAGGCGCCCGCCCTGAAGGAGTAAATGTCCATGGCGAGCGTCACACTGAGAGGAAACCCCTTTGAACTTTCCGGCACACTGCCCGAGACCGGACAGGCGGCACCCGATTACAACCTGGCGGCCGGCGACCTGTCGGCGGTTACGCCCGCCACCCACAGCGGCAAGACCAGGATCATCGTCACCGTGCCCAGCCTCGACACGCCCGTCTGCCAGACCGAAACCCGCGCCTTCAACGAGATGGCAGCCAACCTGGCCGATACCGTGGTGCTCATCGTGAGCTCGGACCTCCCCTTTGCGCAGAAGCGCTTCTGCGAAACCGAGGGACTGGAGAACGTGGTGGCCTGTTCTGATCTGCGCGATCGCGGTTTTGCCGAGCGCTGGGGCGTGGCCATAAGCGAAGGCCCGCTGCAGGGAGTGACCGCGCGGGCGGTGTTCGTCGTCGACGCAGACGACCAGCTGCTCTACAGCGAGCTCGTACCCGAGATCGCCCATGAGCCCGACTACGACGCGGCCCTGGCAGCCGCTTCCTGAGAGTCCAGTTCGTCGGCGCCAAACAGCTCGGCGCTGTCGTAAACAGCCGTGGTGTCGTGGTCGTCGCCGCGCAGGCGACAACGTGCCACCCCGAAGCTCCACCTGAGGTAGACCCCCTCTCCCAGTGGGCGCCACAGCGGCACGCGCGTCAGTAGGCGAGCGCTTTCCAGGTCTGACCCTGGGTCTGAAATCCGTACCTCGCCGGTGCCCGGCACAACCGCCGCGTCGCCCTGCCCCGGCATGAGCGCCTTCCCGTCGCCCAGTACCACCGCCGGGGTACCGTCGCGGTCGCAGAAAAAACGCGCGCGCGTACCTTCGCGCCCGGCATCGCGGCCGCGCCCCTGCACAACGGCGAACGCGTCTACCGTTAACGCCATCCCTGCCAGCCCCGCATGGTCGATCAGTTCAAGCTCGCCCGCAAGCCGACCGTGTTCGCGCTGGTCGCCGCCGGGCGTCCAGCGCAGGTCCAGTTTCAAGTTTGACAGTTCGGCCTCGCCCATGCCCTGTTCAAGGTCGAGGTACGCCAGGTGAGACGGGTACACCACCACCGGCGCATCCAGCCTGAAGCGCGTGGCCTCGTCGTCCGGCTTACGGTCTACCCGGAAACCCGGGCAGTCGATGGCGGATGCTGCCGATGACGAATCGGACGTGAACAGCGCCATGCGCCCGTCGGCCAGCAGCAGGCACACGCGCGCGAGTACCGCGCCGCGCCCGGCCGACTCCACGCCGGCAAACAAGGAATCGCCCTGCTCCGACAGTACGGCCATCAGGTTCAGTGGCCGTGCGTAAGCCTGCTGCGCATCGGGTTCCGACCGCTCAGCGGCGGGCAGCCCGCGCGGCACCACCTGCCAGCCGGGTCTCGCGCGGGAGGGGCCGGCGGTTCGTGTTTCGATGGCCACCGCTGCCCGCCCGGCAAGCGAGTCACCACCAGCAGCGTTCGCGCCCTCGTAGTCAGCCAGCGCCAGCTCGGTTGCGGCGAGAAAACCTTCACGCCACGGCCCCGGCCACCTCAAGGGCACCGACAGTTCGAGTTGCAATGCATCCACCCTGTCGTCGGCCGCCAGTCGTGCAAACCCGGAAAGCCGCGCATCGTCGTGACCGTCATGACGGCCCGAAAACAACTGCAGCGCATTGTCGGCGCCCCATGCCGGGTAACGCCAGCCCACGGGGGCCCAGGTTCGCCGCGCCTGCAGTTCGTCGCGCAGGCGGGAGACCGGCCCTTCCCATGTCGCCGTCGAGACGGTTGGCCACCTGCCCGACAGTCGTCCGTCATGTTCACGCAAGCCGAGTCCCAGGTCGCAGGCCGGCAACAATACGTTCCATCCATGCACGAACAGCAACAACGGCCGACAGCCCTCGGCCACCTGCGCGGCGCCGTCTATGGCCCGCCCGAGTTCATCGACAAAAACCGGCGCACGTTCCAGCTCACTTACGCGGTTCAGGTCTACAACGTTGCGATCGAGGTCTCCGTTGATCACCGCCCAGGCATCAAGTCGCTCGGCCAGCTCCACGGCCAGTTCGGCCGTGTGGAGATCATTCATCCCGTCATCACGGCGAACGGCGCGCGCGCGGCGGCCACCGTGCGGGGCTACTACCACGAGCGGCCGGTTGCCCCGTCTCAGTTGCAGGGCGGGATCACTCACGCGCGGGTCGCCCGTATCAGGGCCAGGCCCACGGGTATCGCCAACACCATCAACACCAGCGAGGTCGAAATGCCCGTCTGCAGGCTGCCGGTGGCATCTGACACCGCCCCTACCAGCCAGGGGCCGACTCCATTACCAATCCCGCCGACAAAAAATACGTTCACGGCAAACGCCAATCCCAGCCGTTCGGCGGGCACGAGCCTGGCCACCAGCGCTACCAGCGGCGGAAAGAACCCCAGCATGGGAACAGGCAGCAGCAGGGCCACTCCCACCCTCACCCATTGCCATGGAGTCCACAGGACAACGGCCAGCATGGCGGCCATAGCCACCAGCCCCCCGACAGCCACAGCTGCCTCGCCTCCATGTTTGCGGATCGCCGGGTTATCGGCCAGCGCACCACCGGTATAACCGCCCAGCAGGCCGCCCAGTATCATCGCAACCCCGAATATATAGCCGAGGTCGGTGATCGTCATGCCTCCTTTCTCCAGGAACCACGCGGCCGCCCAGATCGAGTAGCCCATCAGTCCCGACACGCCCAGGACGCTGGTCAGCCACAGCAACTGCAACCTTCGATCTGCGAGCAACCTGCCGATAGCCGCCCCGAGTTTTTCGCCATCGGCATTTGCAGGACCGCTTCGGGGGTCTTGTATCATCAACACCAGCGGTGCCACGAGTAAGCCTGCCCCACCGTATAAAAAGAACACGCTGCGCCACCCGAACTGCTCTGCCAGCAAGCCACCGGCGGCAATGCCGAGCGCGCCGCCAAGGGTGGCCCCGGCGCCGAATATACCCACCGCCCGTCCTCTCCTGTCCTCGGGGAAGGTGGTAGCAATCAGTGAAATCGCGCAGGGGTAGAGGCTGGCCTCGCCAAGCCCGGTAAAAAACCGCGCCGCGAACATCGACTTGAAGTCTACAGCCAGTCCGCTGGCAGCCGTTGCCAGCGACCATAAGATCAGCCCGAGTGCTATCAGGCGAGTGCGAGAGCGGCTGTCGGCTGCGTGACCGAAAGCAAAGGCCCCCACCGCGTACACGCCCGAGAACGCAACGCCCGCCAGCACTCCCATGGCCGAGTCGCTCAGGGAGAGGTCGATCTTTATAAGCGGCAGCAGGATGCCCATCACCGCCCGGTCGGCCTGGTTGACCATGTTGGCGGCGATCAGTGCCCCCATGACAAAAAGTATTCTGCGATCAGGTTCTGACAAGACGGGGAACCGTACGAGCCGCGTCAGCGGCCGAAACGCGAGCGATCGGGCCGACGCTTTTCTTTGAACGCAGCGCCCAGTTCCTGCGACTCTTCGCTCGCGTAGTAGTAAGGCGTGAGCGTGTCCAGTGCCACTCGCGACAGGCCGGGCGCACCCGCATGGCGGGCGTGGAACGATGCCTTTAGAGCGGCCAGCGCCTGGCTGCCACGGTCGGCCAGCTCGTCACACAAACCGTTGACATGATCGCGCAACGCCGCGGGCTCGATCACTTCGTTGACCAGGCCCATCGCCATTGCTTCTTCAGCCGTGTACTTGCGGTTGAGCAGCCAAAGCTCCTTGGCCTTCTTGCGACCGATAGCCTCTTCGAGGTACCAGGTGCCGAAGCCTGCGTCGAAGCTGCCCATCATCGGGCCCACCTGCCTGAAGGCAGCCGCCGCCGACGCAATCGTAAGGTCGCACATCAGTGCCAGGACATTGCCGCCGCCCACCGCGAAACCGTTGACCATGGCGATCACCGGCTTGGGCAACTTGTCGATGAGGTCGTAGAGATCCACCACCGGGAACACGGTGGAGTAGTCAAAGCCTTCCACGTCCTCGTGGTCGGCGTGGTCGCCACCGAGGCAGAAGAAGCGATCGCCTGCGCCGGTGAGCACCACGCTGCGGCAGTCGCGGTCGCGGCGTGCCGACTGCAGCGCGTCGCAGAGTTCGTCAAGAGTACGCGAGCGAAAGGCGTTGCCCGCCTGCTCACGATTGATGGTCAGCCAGAGCGAACCGTTGTCGGGGTTACGCTCGCAGAGAATATCCTGGTAATCCATACCGCCATTTCCATCATGCGCGAACGACTGTGACCAGCGACAGCCCGGTCCAACGCGCAAACATGGCTCCGATGTCATCGCCGCCGGCCCCGGAGTCGGCCAGCTGCTGCACGGTCTGGCCGAGAGTAGCCCCCGCTCTCATGCTCTCGAGGGCCGTCGCCTCGGCCTCGCCCAGCCCCTCGGTCACCACGTCGAAGCCCGCGCGATACACGAGCACGCTGTCGGGGCGGTCAACGAGGTCGATATCAACGCTGTCGCGGTCGTAGTCACGCGCGTCGCGTATTTCCTTGATCGGCCAGTCCGAAACCACCAGCGCCGCGGCCGGTTGAAAGTCCAGTCGCAAAGATGCCAGTTGATCCTGGCCAAGGTCTTCGAGTAGCGACAGGTCGGCAGCGGCCAACCACGCGCCGTGAAAACACTCGAGCACGGCCCACTCCAGGCGCGCGAGATCGGGCACAAAAGGCAGGGCCACGCCGAGCTCATCGTCGGCAAGAAAGCCGGGCAGGTCGCGGCCGATGTAATTCAGGTTGGGCTCGTCGCGATTGATGCAGGGCAGGTACCGATGCACAAGCGAGTGAAACGCAGCGCCGCCCAGCACCGCGGCAAGGGCAGGAAAGGATTCGAGAAGCGATTCTTCCACGCGCGCGTGGTAACCGCCGGTGTAGGCCCCCACCCGGTGCAGCAGGTCGCACCCGGGCGGCGGGTCGGCCAGGTAGTCGAGCAGGCCAGCCTCTTCGCCGGTGAGCACCGCGTTGGCCATGGCCCGTTGCAGCCGAATGACTTCCTCGATCACCCGGTTTCCCCCCGGCCACCGTTTGCCGCCCGGCGCGCGGCCACGGCACGGGCCTTGTCCAGTTCCTCGACCAGCCGCTGCCACGAGGGAATGTCGGCGTCCCACTCGACCATCGAGCTGACCGGCCCCGTGAGCGAAAGCGTGTAGTCGTACAGGTCCCAGACATCGTCGCTCACGGGCCGGCTGTGGGTGTCGAACAGGTAGCCGTCCATGTCGGTAAAGCCGGCCAGGTGAATCTGTCCTACCCTCTCCGCTGGCACAGTGCGCAGGTATTCGCGTGGGTCAAAGCCGTGGTTGCATGCACTCACGTACACGTTGTTCACGTCCAGCAGTATTCCACAGTCGGCCCCGCGGGCCAGCTCGGCCAGGAACTCGGCCTCGGGTATGTCAGATGCTTTCCACGCCAGGTAGCTCGACGGGTTTTCCACGAGAATGCGGCGGCCGAGGTAGTCCTGTACCCGCGCGACGCGTTCTATGACGTGGGCAAGTACTTCCTCGGTGTAAGGAAGCGGAAGCAGGTCAAAAAGATTGCGGCCGTCCACGCGGCTGAAGCAGAGGTGATCGCTGACGATCGCCGGCTCCATCCTGTCCACGAGCCGCTTGAGGCGTTCGAGGTAGGCGCGGTCAAGCGGGTCGGGCCCGCCCAGCGACATGGCCACCCCGTGCAGGGCCAGGGGGTAATCCCTTCGCACCTGCTCGAGCACCCACAGCGGGCGCCCCTCGGTATCCAGGTAGTTATCGGTAAGGGCCTCGAACCACTGAGCACCGGCCGCGCCCGCCAACACCTCGTCATAGTGTTCGGCACGCAGACCCAGGCCGTACCCCATATGGGGGCGTTCCAGGCCTGCGCGCCTATCGTTCATGGTACCGGTCTCGCGGTAGCAGGTACCGACTCAGCCAGCGTCGGCCGTCAATCGGCCACCCTGTATCTTGAGGCAGGTCTCCTTGTCTATCTTGAGAAAACCCTGCCCCTTGCAGGCATTGTTGCCGGCGCAGGAGTATCCCTTACCACCGCAAGCGCCGGTGCCCTTGCACTTGTTTACTCCGTAGCACGGCACCTTATCGCCGCCGTCAGCCACCGCTGTGCCGGTACCACCGGCCATCGCCAGCAAGCCCGCCACGGCCGAAGCCACTAGCAGACCACTCTTGTTTATTTTCTTTGCCATTCCGCAGTCCTCCTCTGTGTTTCGTATCGTTTGTGTTTCGAGTTCTCGTTGTTCCCTGTCGTCGCTGTCTCTATTCCGAGAGCGCTCCCTCTACGTCCAGTCGTATTTCGACCTCGTCACCGACCAACAGTCCGCCGGTCTCCAGGGTCTCGTTCCAGGTCAGCCCGAAGTCTTTTCTGTCTATCGTCACGGTCGCCTTGAAACCGGCCAGCCGGTTGCCCCAGGGGTCCTTGCCCTCGCCGAGAAAAGTTACGTCGAGTTGCACGGGCCTGGTCACGCCGTGAATCGTGAGCTTGCCCTCCAGCGTGGCGCGGTTGCCCTCGACGCCCGTGACACCCGTACTCTTGAAATCAAGCGACGGGTACTTCTCCACGTTGAAAAAATCTGAACTGCGCAGGTGCTTGTCTCGTTTCTCGTTACCGGTGTCGATGCTGGCGGCCACAATACTGCCCTTCACCACCGTGGCCAAGGGGTCGGCCGGGTCGAACTCTATGCTGCCGTTAAATTCGGTGAATTTACCCTGCACGCTGGTAAACAGGTGCCTGACCGAAAAGCCTATGTTGGTGTGTGATTTCTCGGGTGTCCAGGTGGCGGCCCGGGCCGGCTGCGCGGGGGCGGCAACAAGCAGCGCTACTGCCACTGCGGCAACCCGGACAGAAAAAATCCTCGCGGGTGCCCATCTATCCATGATTACTACCGTGTTCATGTAACGCTATACGCCCGCAGGTTGGTCATAGTTACTCGCCGGGTCCGATTATTTTCGATCTGTTCCCCGCGTGACAATCCGAGCCTTCAGCGCGGGGGCATGCGCAGGGCGCCGTCCAACCTTATGGTTTCTCCGTTGAGATAGGCATTTGAGATCATGTGCAAGGCCAGCGCACCGAACTCGGCAGGGTCGCCCAGGCGGTCTGGAAACGGAATGTTCGCCGCCAGTTCACCTTTCATTTCGTCGGGCATCAGGCCAAGCAACGGCGTGTCGAAGGTGCCCGGGGCTATGGTGTTGCAACGTATTCCACTGCGCGCGAGATCGCGCGCGATCACCAGCGTCATTGCCACCACGCCGCCCTTAGAAGCGCTGTAAGCCACCTGCCCTATCTGCCCGTCGTAGGCAGCGACCGACGCCGTGTTGATAATCACACCGCGCTCACCGTTTTCGTCGGGGTCGTTGTCGAGCATGCGCGTGGCTGCCAGGCGCGCTACGTTGAAAGTGCCCACCAGGTTGATCTCGACGGTAAACTTGAAGTACTCGAGCGGCATCGGGCCCTTTTTGCCAGTGGTGCGAGTGGCGGAGCCTATGCCCGCGCAGTTGACGCAGGCGTTTACCGTACCAAAAGCTTCGGCCGTGGCATCGACAGCCGCCTGCACCTGCTCCTCGTTGGCTACGTCGGCCGGCGTGAAGATAGCGTTCTCGCCCAGTCCCTCGGCCACGGCTACGCCGTCGGAGCGGTCGAGATCAAGCAGTGCCACGCGGCCGCCCGCTTCGAGTATTTTTTCGGCCGTCGCCAGGCCCAGGCCCGAGGCTCCGCCGGTTATAATAGCCACTACATCCCCAGGCTTCATCGCTGCTCTCCCCTCGCGTGCTAACGCACGCGCTCCACGTAGCGCTGTTCCACGGGATCCACGCGGAGCATTTCCCCGGTCTCTATGAACTGCGGTACCTTGATCGTCACGCCGTTGGTCAGCCGGGCGGGCTTGGATCCACCCGAAGCGGTCGCGCCCTTCATGGGCGGCTCGGTTTCTTCGACCGCCAGTTCCACCATCTTGGGCAAACCCAGGCCGGTGGGCTCTTCGCCCACGTACTGCACGGTAACTTCCATGTTTTCTTCCAGCCACGGCGCCTCATCTTCCAGCGTGGAAGCCTGCAGGGTGAGCTGCTCGTAGTTCTCCTGGTCCATGAAGACGTAGCCGTCGCCGTCCCTGTAGAGGTACTCCATCTTGCGACCCGTGACGGCTACTCGAACAACGGTCTCGGTAGACATGTAGCGGTTTTCTACCTGCACACCGGTCAAGATGTTGCGCATCTTTGCCTGTATGACCGCGTTGCCCTTGCCCGGCGTGCGGTGCTGAAAGGTCATCACCCGGTAGGGCTCACCCTTGTGCTCAATGACCATGCCCGGCCTGAGTTCGGCAGCTTGTACTTTAGACATCCAGTTAGCGTCCTCCCGACCGGCCAAAGTTAGTAGCTGCACACCGGCGGGGCAAGCGTCGAGTTTCTTTATCGTCACGCAGACACTACTGTGCACGCAAGCCGCTCGACTGACATGGCCTGGTTCAAATTCGTAACTCGATATCCCTGGCTGGTACTGGCCGTGGCGCTGGTGGTTTCGGCCGGCAGCCTGGCTGCCGTCGCCGACCTGCGGGTCAACAATGACCCCGAGACCTGGCTGACGGCCAACAGTGCTGCCTTGGCCGCCTACCAGGAATACAAGCAGGACTTCGACAACGACGAGTACCTGGTGGTGGGCTACGCGCACCCTGAGGGTGTGCTGTCCGAGTCGGCACTGGACATGGCCGAGCGCCTGACCGAAGCCTTCGAGCAGCTCGACGGAGTGTTGCGCGTCACCAGCCTGGCCAACGTCGAAGACATACGCTCGGACGGCGACCTGCTCAGCGTGGGCCCCCTGGTCGTGCGCCCCCTGGACGACCAGCAGCAAGAAAAACTGCTCAAACGGCTGGCCACCGACCCCCTGTTTGCCCGCTCGCTGGCGAGCGCCGACGGGCAAGTGGGGGCAATGACGCTCAAGATAAAGCCCATGCCCGAGGGCGACTACCAACCACGGGTGATTCTCACCCGCCGCATGAAAGAGCTCACCGACCAGGAAGACGGCGAATTTCACCTCACCGGCGCCGTCCAGTTTGACCTGGCCATGTACGAAGCCATGGAGCGCGACGACCAGGTACTGCTGCCCGTAATGTTGGTCATCTTCTCGGTGCTGCTGGGCTCACTGTTCCGCACCTGGTCGGGTGTGCTGTTGCCCACGCTCACCGTGGGGGTGTCGGTGCTGTGGACCTTCGCTACGCTGGCGCTCACCGGCTTCACCCTCAACGTGATGACCGCCGGCCTGGCGATCGTACTGCTGGGCATAGGCGTGGCCGATTCCGTCCACTATCTCACCGAGTACCAGGAAGAACTACTGGCGGGCAGCAAGCGCGAAGACGCGATCGTGGGCGCCGGCATGGCGGTGTTTACGCCCTGCCTTTTCACCAGCGTGACAACGGCCCTCGGTTTTCTCGGGCTGCTGGTCATCGAGGTGCAGCCCATAATGGAGTTCGGGTTGTTCGCCGCCGTGGGCTCGCTCTACGCCTTCGTGGCCACCATCACCATAGTGCCCGCGGCCATACGACTGCTGCCCGAGCCACGGCGACTGGTAGCGGCCTCGCAGCAGGGTCACTCGCGTTACCTGCGCGCGTTGTTCGGATTGGTATCGCGGCAGCGCGCGCCCCTGCTGGCAGTGAGCGTCTTGTTTCTCGTGGCCGGGCTGGGCGGACTTCCCCGGGTGGAAACCGAGGCCAACTGGTACGAGTACCTGGCGCCGGAAAACCCCACGCGCATTGCCACCGACTTCGTCGAAGACAACATAGGCGGCGTTTACACGCTCGAACTGCTGGTGAGCCCCGGGCCCGAACTGGCCGACACCCCGGAGCCGATGAAGGAGCCTGGCGTCCTGCGCGCCATGAACGAGGCCTGGCGCGGCCTGCTGGCCGACCCCGGGGTGGAAAGCGCCCTTTCTCCCGTCCAGTTCGTAGAGGTCATGAACCGAACCATGCACGAGGGCGACCAGGAGTGGCTGCGCCTGCCCGAGCGACGAGACCAGGTTTCCCAGTTGCTGCTCATGTACGAAATGGACGCCCCCGACGGCGACATGTACCAGTACATGAACTTCGACTTCACGCGCGCGCGTGTGACCGGACGCGCCAGGATATCGGAAGCGTCCAACGACCAGGCGCTGGTGGCACGCGTGCGAGCGCTGGCCGACTCCATCGATGGCGCGCGCGTGGAGCCCACCGGCATCGTCATGCTGTTCAGCGACATCGAACACCACATGATACGCGGCATGGTGCTCGGGTTCTCGGTGGCGCTGATGGCCGTGAGCGTGATGATGGTACTGGTGCTTCGCAGCCTGCGCCTGGGACTGCTGGCCATGATACCCGCCATCCTGCCGTTGAGCTTCGTGCTGGGCATGACCGGATGGGCCTCCCGACCGCTGGGCCCGATGGCGGTGATGATGGCCAACGTCGCCTTGGGCGTCGCGGTGGACAACGCCATACACTTGCTCACCCGCTACCGGCGCCTGCGCGCCTCGGGTAAGGAAGTAGCGACGGCCATAGAAGAGAGCGTTACCGTGGTGGGCCGGCCGGTTCTCTACACGGCCATCGTACTGTGCATGTCCTTCGTGGTACTGGGGTTCTCGGACATGGTGCCCACGCGGGCCTTCGGGCTGCTGACGGCAATGGTGCTGGCAGGCTCCCTGGGTGGCGCACTCGTCACACTGCCCGCCACAGTGCTCATGGCCGACGAGCACCTGGGCAGTGGAGGGGCTGAGGCCCGCGGCGGCGAGGCCTGAACGCGCCGACCGCGTCGCTCAAACCCGACGGCTTCGACTTAATCCGTAGCGCGCCCTAGTATCGACTGGCGGGCGCCACCATGGATTTCGAGACACTGCTCTACCAGACCGAGGACCGCGTGACCACGATCACGCTCAACCGACCCGAACGTCGCAACGCCTTCAACAGCTTGATGGCCCGCGAGCTCGCGCAGGCCTGGCAGGCGATCAAGGACGATCCCGACACGACCTGCGTCATACTGACCGGCGCCGGCGAAAAAGCCCTGTGCACGGGCGTGGACGTGGAGGCGGTGGTAGCCGAAGGCGGCTTTGATCGCACGGGCCCTCCGGCCGAGGACACGCCCTTCCTGCACATCACCGCCATACAGAACGCCTGCTGGAAACCGGTCATCACGGCCGTCAACGGCATGTGCTGCGGCGGCGGGCTGCACTTCGTGGCCGACAGCGACCTCATCGTCGCCGCCGATAACGCCACCTTCTTCGATACCCACGTCAAGCTCGGTGTCATCTCGGGCCTGGAGCCCGTGGGCCTGGCCCGGCGCATACCGCTTGAGGCCGTCATGAGACTGGCGCTGCTCGGAGGCTCAGAGCGCATGGCCGCCGAGCAGGCACTGGCTGTGGGACTGGTCGGCGAGGTGGTGCCCCAGGCCGAGCTCATGCCCAGGGCACGCGAGCTGGCCACCACGATAGCCCAGCACTCGCCCACCGCGCTGGCCCGCTCCAAGCAGGCCATCTGGCAGAGCCTGCAGGTGGGCCTGGACGAGGCATTGGAAAACACCTGGCAGACCATACGCCAACACACAGCCCACCCCGATCACTCCGAGGGACCGGCGGCCATGGTCGAAAAACGGCAGCCGCGCTGGGCGCCCTACGACGGTAAGTAGACCGGGCACGGGGCGATACACAAGGCGATGTACGAAAAAATTTCCTACGAACTGGCCGAGGGCATAGCCACCATAACGCTTGACCGCGCCGACAAGCTCAACGCATACACGCCCGAAATGGGTGAAGAAATAGTCGATGCCTTCTCGCGCGCACGCGACGACGACCTTGCGCGGGTGGTAGTACTGACCGGTCGTGGCCGGGCCTTCTGCGCCGGCGTGGACCTTGACTACATGAAAGAGCACATGGCCGGCCGCAAGGGCGGGCCCGGGCCCGCCCTGGGCCAGGAGTCTTTCGTACGCGAGTTCCCCCTGGAGCTGCTCTCGTATGCCAAGCCGGTTATCGCGGCCATCAACGGCGACGCCTTCGGTGTCGGGGTCACGATGACTCTTGCTTGCGACGTCCGGCTGGCGGCCGACGGCGCCCGCCTGGGTCTTAACTTCACCGGCCTGGGCATGCTACCGGGCCTGGGCAGCACGCAGCTGTTGCCACAGCTGGTCGGTACGTCCAAGGCGCTTGAATGGGTGCTGTCGGGAGCGGTGATAAGCGCTGGCGAGGCCGGCGCGGCGGGACTTGTGCAACGGGTTGTCGCTCCCGACCGCCTGGCCGACGAAGCGCACGCACTTGCCGGCTCAATGGCGGAGAAACGCCCCGAGGTACTGGCGGCTGCCAAGCGCGCACTTCGACAGGGCCCCGCTTCGACCATGGCCGAGGCAATGGAACGCGAACGCGCGCTCAGCACCGAACTGTCCTCGCGAAAAAAATGAGGCTCACCCGCTCGGCAGACGACGAGGCCTTCATGGGCCCCGCCCGCTGCGACCTGGACAGCCTCGGGCAACTGCTTTTCAGCGACTAGAGGCCTTTGCGGGGCCGATCCTGTTCTTGACGCACCCTTGCCCAGCGACAACACTGGCCGACAAAGCCGACGGCCTCGATTCCAACAGCCTGGAGTAAAAAATAATGGCCAGTAATTTCACCCAACGCGCATTCGTCATTGGAGTTGGCATGACCAGGTTCGCCCGCTGCGACAGCGACGCCAAGGATCTCGCGCGCGGGGCCTGCGTGGTTGCCATGTACGCCCGCGCGTGACCGACTGAACCGTGGGCGTTCCGACAATCCCAATGGAGGCTTAAAGGTATGGCCCTGCTTGAAGGAAAGATAGCGATCGTGACCGGCGCTGGCCGCGGCATAGGCCGCGGCGAGGCAATCGAACTTGCCGCCCACGGCGCGCGCGTTGTAGTCAGTGACCTCGGCACCGACTCCGGTGGCCAGGGCAGTGACGACAGCCCTGCCGCGGAGACCGCCAGCCTCATCAAGGCGGCCGGCTGCGAAGCGATCGTCAACAATGCCAACGTATCGTCCTGGAACGACACCGAGGCCTGCGTAGCCCAGGCCATCGACACCTGGGGCGGACTGGACATCGTCGTCAACAACGCGGGCATACTGCGCGACTCCTCTATAGTGAAGATGACAGAGGACGACTTCGACAGCGTGATCGCCGTACACCTGAAGGGCACGTTCAACATGACCCACCACGCGTGCGTCTACTGGCAGGCCGAGTCCAAGGCCGGCCGGCCGCGCCGGGCCGCGATCGTAAACACCGTCAGCTCGGCGGGCCTGCAGGGTAACAAGAGGCAAGCCAACTACGGCGCCGCCAAGGGAGGCATTGCTTCGCTCACCATGATCACGGCGCTGGAGGGTAAGCGCTACGGCCTGCGAGCCAACGCGGTGGCACCTGGTGGAGCTACGCGCCTTGTCACCGAAACCTTCGAGGGCATGGAAACGCTGGAGGCCAACGAAGTCGGCGAAGAATTCAGTCGGCTCAACCCCGGGAACTCCGCACCGGTGGTGGCGTGGCTGGCCAGCGACGAAGCCTCGCACGTTACCGGGCAGGTCTTCCGCGCGGTGGGCGACGAAATAGCACACTACCGCTCGTGGCAACTGGGCTCACCCGTAAAAGCAGGAAAGGATCCCCAGCGCTGGGACGCGCGTCGCATTGGCGACGCCGTCGCCACCGACATTTTCGGCAGCAGCGTAGCCGGCCTCAAGATGGGTAGCTGAAGCAGCGAAATTGCCATGGCAGGAATAAGTTCTTACGGCGCCTACGTACCACCCCACCGGCTTTCCCTGGACGCCCTGTCCGGCCGTGCGCCGCGCGACGGCGGTCCCGAAAAAGCGGTGGCCTGGAACGACGAGGACAGCGTCACCATGGCGGTGGCGGCCGGTGCTGACTGCCTGGCCGGGTTTTCCCGCGAGCGGGTCGACGCGCTCTACTTCGCGTCGACCAGTTACCCGTTCAGGGAGAAACAGGGCGCGGCACTGATCGCGCGAGCGCTGGACCTCGGGCGTGAGCTGCAGGCCACCGACTACTCGAACTCGCTGCGCGCCGGCACGACCGCCCTGCGGGCAGCAGCCGATGCCGTCGACGCGGGTTCGGCCACGTGCGTCCTGGTCATCGCGTCCGACTGCCGAATGGGTGCCCCGGGTTCCGGACTGGAGCGCAACAGTGGCGACGGCGCGGCCGCGTTCCTGGTGTCTAAGGATTCCGCCATAGCCACCATGGACGCTTCTCGATCTGTCACCGACGAGATCGTCGACGTGTGGCGCAGCGAGGGAGATGACTTCGTGCACAGCTGGGAAGACCGCTTCGTCGTGCAGGAAGGCTACGCGCCTCGCATGGCCGAGGCGGTTGATGGCCTGCTGGCCGACGGCGGCGACTCGGTAAGCGACTACGACAAGGTCGCCCTGTATGGCCCCGACCACCGCAGCCGGGCGGGCGTCGCACGCACCCTCGGTCTTGCCGAGGGGCAGCTCACCGACGCTTTCTTTGGTCGCCTGGGCAACGCCGGAGTGGCCTTCGCACCCCTGCAACTGGTAGCCGCGCTCGAGAACGCACGACCGGGCAAGCGTATACTGGTAGCCAACTACGGCGACGGCGCCGATGCACTCGCGCTCAAGGTCACCGACGGAATAGAGCAACTGCCGGCACGACGAGGAGTGGGGTGGCACCTGGAAAGGCGACAACCGGTGGCCGACTACGCCCAGTATCTCAAGGCCAGGGACCTGGGGACAAGCGAGTGGGAAGCCCAGGCAGGACCGGGACTTTCGGCTACCGTCCACTTCCGCGAGCGCGACAGCAACCTCGCTTTCTGTGGCCAGCGTTGCCGCTCCTGCGGTGCCGTGCAGTTTCCCGTCCAACGCGTGTGTGAAAGCTGCTTCGCCCGCGACGATTTTGAAGGGACCCGCCTTTCGGACCGCAGCGGGAAGCTGGTGACCTGGACCTTCGACTATTTTTTCCCCACGCCCAGCCCGCCCACGGTAGCAGGCATAGTGGACATCGAGGGCGCGCGCGTGCACATGCAGCTGGTCAACTGCGTACCCGACGACGTCAACCTCGGCATGCCGCTGGAGTTCGAGTTCCGCTGCATGCACCGCGCGGGCGGGCGACCGAACTACTACTGGAAAGCAACGCCGGCCGCCGAGCCGGCAACAAGCGGGGGCCGGTGATGGGCAAGGACGCGCTTCGCGACAAGGTTTCGGTAGTGGGTGTCGGTTGCTGCCGCTTTGGCGAGAACTGGGATCAGTCTCCGTCCGACATGATCGTAGACGCCGCCTACGAGGCCTACGCCGACGCGGGCATAGACGAACCACAGAAAAGAATAGAGGCTGTATTCACCGGCAGCCTCTACACTACGCAGGGCCCACACGAGTGCGCCGACGCGCTCAAGTTGTTCGAGCGACCGGTCAGCATGGTCTCTAACTACTGCGCCACCGGCACCGACGCGTTTCGCTACGGGGTGATGTCTATCGCCTCGGGGCTGTACGACACCGTGCTCGTGGTGGGTTACGACAAGCCCAAGGACCGCGGCGTTTCGGGTCCAACGGTGATGATGGACGGCGTACGCGACCTGCCCAGGACACCCGCCGGCTGGTTCTCTCTTTGCGCGGCGACATACTTTGACCGCTACGGGGCCGGCCGCGAGGACCTCGCGCGCATCGCCGTCAAGAACCACCACAACGGCACGCTGGCCCCGCGTAGTTGGCTCAAGCGGGAGATCACCGTCGACGACGTGCTCGGCGCGCGCATGATCTCCTGGCCATTCGGCCTGTACGACTGTGCGGCGCAGACCGACGGCGCGGCCGCGGTGGTACTGTCGCGCACCGACCTCGCGCGTGGCTTCCGCGACGACCCGGTCCTGGTCAAGGCCGTCACCATCAGCTCGGGCCCCAATCCGCAGAAAGACCCCACCAACGACTTCCTGTCGTGGAAACCCAACGGCTGGGCCGCGGCCGATGCCTACGCGCAGGCCGGTATCAGCGATCCGCGCAGCGAGATCGGCGTAGCCCAGGTGCACGACTGCTTTTCACTGACCGAGCTGCTGGCTTACGAGGACCTCGGGTTCTGCGACAAGGGCAGCGCAAAGGAACACATAGCCGACGGCAAATTCGAACTGGGCGGCGACCTGCCGGTAAATACCGACGGAGGCCTGAAGGCCTTCGGACACCCCACCGGGGCTACCGGCGTACGCATGATCTACGAGAACACGCTTCAACTGCAGGGCCGCGCAGAAAATCGCCAGGTCAAAAACCCCCGCCTGGCCCTGTCACACAACCTGGGCGGCCATCCCACTGCCTGCGGCATCGCCATACTGGGCCGCGACTGATCCGCGGCCGCAGCGGTCAGCCGTCTGCTGCCGGCGTCCGTCGCAGCGACAGGGCCAGCGGGTGACCCCGGTAGTCCTTGCAGCACAACCCGCCTCCTTATTTACCGCGGTCTACCAGGCATCAATACAGGGACGCTTCTTTCCGGTGCGCGGCGAGGGATCCGGCACCGACCTCAGCGCCGACACCACGCGTTGTCTCGAACCGGCGGGATCGATAACGTCGTCGATCTCGAAGTGCGACGCCATGTTGACGGCCTTGCCCACCTCGTAGGCGCGCGCGACCATCTTTTCGTAAAGCTCGCGGCGCTCCTGCGGGTCGTCGATGGCCTCGAGTTCCTTGCGAAAGCCCAGCTTGACGGCTCCCTCCAGGCCCATGCCACCGAACTCGCCGGTGGGCCAGGACACCGTGAACAGCGGAGCGTGAAAGCTGCCGGCCGCCATGGCCTGCGCCCCGAGGCCGTAGCCCTTGCGCAACACTATGGTCATGAAGGGCACCGTCATGCTCGCGCCGACCACGAACATGCGCGAGGCGTGTCGCACGTTGGCAGATTTTTCGACTTCGGGTCCGACCATGATGCCCGGCGTGTCGCAGAGGCTGAGCACGGGCAGGTCAAAAGAATCGCACAGCTGCATGAAACGCGCGGCCTTGTCGGCCCCGTCGGGGTCTATGGCCCCGGCCAGGTGGCCGGGGTTGTTGGCCATGATACCCAGCGGGCGCCCCTCTATGCGCGCGAGCGCCGTGACCATGCCCGCTCCGAAGCCCGCGCGCAGCTCGAGCACCGAGTTCTCGTCGGCCAGCGTCTCGATGACCGAGCGCACGTCGTAAACGCGCAGGCGGTTTTCGGGTATGGCCTCTCTTAGCAGGCGCTGGTCGGCTGCCTGCCAGTCATCGACCGGGCCCTGGAAGTAAGAAAGGTAGCGCTTGGCCGTTGCCACGGCCTGCTCTTCGTCGTCGACCAGCACATCGACAACGCCGTTGACCGATTGCACGGCAGCCGGGCCAACCTCCGACGGGTGAAAGACCCCCAGGCCGCCGCCCTCTATCATGGCAGGCCCGCCCATTCCGATGCTCGAGTTGCGCGTGGCGATGATGACGTCGCAGCAACCGAGCAACGCGGCGTTGCCGGCAAAACAGTAACCCGAGTTCACGCCCACGAGCGGTACCAGCCCGCTGAGCTCGCCGAAGTAGCGAAAGGCCAGGCAGTCGAGACCGGCCACGCCGGGCGCGTCGGTGTCGCCGGGCCGCCCTCCCCCGCCCTCGGTAAAGATGACCACCGGCAGCCGCTGCTCGCGCGCGATCTCGAACATGCGATCTTTCTTACGGTGGTTGAGCATGCCCTGGGTGCCGGCCAGCACGCTGTAGTCGTAGGACATGACCACGCAGCGCGACGAGTCGTCGGCAAAAACATCGCCGTTGACCCGCCCCAGGCCGCAGACCATGCCATCGGCCGGCGTCTTGCTTATAAGATCATCCATCTCGCGGCGGCCGCGCTGGGCGGCTATCACCAGCGCGCCGTATTCTTCGAAGGACCCCGCATCGCAGAGGTCATCCACGTTCTCGCGGGCGGTACGCTGGCCGGTCTTGCGACGACGCGCGACCACGTCGGGGCGGTTTTCGTCCAGCCCGAAAGCGTGCCTTTCGACAACCTCGGCGAGATCGGGCCGCACGCGTTCAAGATCAGGAGCCTCTTCGGCCACCCGCGCGGTCGCTTCGGCTTGCGTTTCTTTTATAAGCAGCAGTCGCTGTCCCTCGGTCACCGTGTCGCCGGCAGACACGTCGATCACCAGCAGTTCGCCCGCCACTGGAGCCGCGATCACGTGCTCCATCTTCATCGACTCCATCACAAGCAACTCGTCGCCGGCGGCCAGCACCTGTCCGACCTCGACGGCCAGAGAAACCACCGTCCCCGGCATGGCCGAGCACAGGACCCGCTCGCCCGCGTCAGCGACTGATCCGCCGTCAGCAGGCAGCGCCGGGACAGCGTCGTCTTCGAAAAACAGGCGCCGATGCTTGCCGTCACCGTTGGCCGAAAACTCACTGCCGTGGTCGCCCAGCAACCCGGTGTACCAGTTGCCCGCTTCGACCTCGGAGTGTTGCAGCAGGTTCTGCAGAAAACCGATGTTGGTGGCCACCCCCTCCACCCTGAATTCGCAAAGCGCGCGGTAGGCCCTTGCCAGCAGCTCGCCGAGATCTCCCGACGGCCTGGTGACGACCAGCTTGGCCAGCAACGAATCGTAGGCCCCGGCGACCTCGTAGCCGGTGTAGCCGAGCGTGTCCACGCGCAGGCCCGGCCCTGCGGGAGGGTCGAACACGGCCAGCGTTCCGCCCGAGGGAAGCACGCTGCCGTCGGCCTGCTGCCGTTCGGCGTTGACCCTGACCTGCAGCGCGATCCCGCTCTGCCTGACGTCATCCACGCCCAGCTCAGACAGCTTGGCGCCGCGGGCAACCTGTAGTTGAAGGCTGACGAGGTCGAGGCCCGTTACCTGCTCGGTGACCGTGTGTTCGACCTGCAGGCGCGGGTTGGCCTCTATGAAAAACAACTCGCCGGGATCGCCAGCGTCCAGGTCGAGCAGAAATTCGAAGGTGCCCAGGCCCGTGTAATCGAGCTCGCGGGCCATCAGGAGGGCCGCGTCGCTCATCTGTTTTCGCTGCCCAGCGGACAAGGCGACGGCCGGTGCCAGCTCCACCAGTTTCTGGTGACGCCGCTGCAGGCTGCACTCGCGGTCACCCAGCACCACCAGGCCACCGTGCTGGTCGCCCAGCACCTGGAGCTCGAAGTGTCTCGCTCTCCTGACCAGTTGCTCGGCGTACAGCCCGCCGTGCCCGAAGGCCGACTCGGCCTCCGACCGGCAGCGCAGCAAGGCCTGCTCGACCTCGTCGGCACTGTACACCGCTCGCATGCCCCTTCCGCCACCTCCGCCGATGGCCTTTACCATCATGGCTGCGCCCTTGCCCAGCGATTCCAGGAACGCCTGGGCCCCGGCGAGATCGAGCTCGCCTTCGCTTCCGGCCAGCACCGGCACTCCCAGGCGCCGGGCCAGCGCGCGTGCGCGAGGCTTGTCGCCCAGCAGCTCGAGGGTCGCGGGCGCGGGTCCCACGAAAACCACGCCGCGCTCGGCCGCCAACGAGGCAAGGCCGGCGTTTTCGGCCAGGAAGCCGTAGCCCGGGTGCAGCAAAGCGCAGCCCTCGTCTACAGCGATGTCGAGCAGTTGCTCACCGTCGAGGTAAGCGGCTACGCCGTTGCCCTCGAGACGACGGGCCTGGTCGGCCACGCGCAGGTGCAGGCAGCGCGAGTCGTCGCCTGCGTAAACGGCCACCGTGCGCAGGCCGAGCTCGGCAGCCGCACGCGCAACGCGCAGCGCCACCTCCCCTCGGTTCGCTATGAGTATTGATTCACCCGGCATGCAACCCGTGTTCTGCCAGCCCGGCACCGGGGTGTCCAGTGTTTCCGGTTAAATCTCCCCGGCACGCGCGCCCCCGCGTGGCTTGATATTGCGAGTACTTGCTCTTAGAGTACTAACTCATGGAATACAGCGTGGAAGAACTTTCACGGAGCTGCAACCTGAGCGTGGACACCGTGCGTTACTACCAGGGACGCGGCCTGCTGGCCCCACCCCGCAAGCTCGGCCGCCGTGCGGTGTACGACCAGCGGCACGTCGACAGGCTCAGGATCATTCGATCCATGGCCGACAAGGGTCTCCCGCTCAAGGTAATATCTACCCTCCTCGACCCCGAGCCCGGGCAGCGCAGCGACCGAGCACTGCTGGCGGCCCTCGAAAAGCACGACGAGCAGGCCGGCATCAGTTCTACTGAAATGGCAGCCCGCCTGGGAGTGCCGCGCTCGCTGCTAACCTCGGTAGAGAAAACCGGCCTGGCGGAACCCCAGCTGGACCAGTCAGGCGCGGCGCGCTACAGCCGGGGCGATCTCGAGGCTGCGCGCGAAGCGCTCAAGCTGCTGGACTGGGGCTTTCCTCTTCACCGACTGCTCGCCCTGGCGCTGAAGCACGACCGGGCGGTACGGCGGATGAGCGACGAGGCCATAGACCTTTTCAACTCGCACGTGCGCAAAAAGAACCGTGGCTCGCAGGAAGCCGACCCCGAAGAAGTGGCGCGAGCCTTCAGGGCTATTCTACCCGCCGTGACCGGCCTCGTGGCGCACCACTTCCAGAGGGTACTGGTCAACCGCGCGCTCAAGCGACTGAAAAAAAGCGGCGACAAAGGGCCGCTGAGGGTCGCCCTGCGCGAGTCGGGGCGGCACCGGGTGGGCCTCAAGTGGACCTGAGGCTACCGGCCGCCCACGAGAAAGCCCGCATCGTAGAGCATATGTTCAACCGCATATCGGGGCGCTACGACCTGCTCAACCGGGTCATCAGCCTCGGGCTGGACCGCGCGTGGCGCCGGCGGACCATCGCCTGCCTTGGACTCAAACCCGGACAGCGACTGCTGGATCTCGCCTGCGGCACCGGCGACCTGTCCGAGTTGGCCGCCCGCGCCGGCACGCAGGTGGTGGGAGTGGATTTCTCGCAGGGCATGCTCGAACAGGCCGAGGCCAGGGAAATAGACGCAGAACTGTTGCGCGCAGACGCGGCCAGGCTGCCGTTTGCCGACCGCAGTTTCGACGCCATGACTTGCGGCTTTGCCCTGCGCAACTTCGCCGACCTCGCCGTCGTGTTCCACGAGACCGCGCGGGTGCTGAAAACCGGTGCCCGTATCGCCCTGCTTGAGGTAGAC
Organism: Pseudomonadota bacterium; assembly: GCA_014382245.1. Taxonomy (GTDB): domain Bacteria; phylum Desulfobacterota; class Binatia; order UBA1149; family UBA1149; genus UBA1149. The sequence continues at coordinate 31,776 of JACNKC010000068.1, forward strand.
GAGCCGGCCAACCCGCTGGTCGCCTCACTGCACCGTCTTTACTTCGGCCGCTTGGTGCCCCTGGCCGGCCGCCTGCTTTCGGACCGCGCGGCTTACAGCTACCTGCCGGCCTCGGCTTCGTATCTCCCCTCTCGAGAAAAGCTGCGAGAGATGCTGGAAGACGCCGGCTTCGACGACGTGAACCACCAGCGGCTGGCGGCCGGGGCAGTGCAGATTGTGAGCGCCACGAGGAGTTGAGCAGTTGACCACCGACAACCCGCGAACAGACCTGCAGTACAAGCGCGAAGTCTTCAAGGCGTCGTCGCTGGATATGCCGGTGCTGTGCCCCGGCGACGGCCCGCACTTCAGCTGGATCGACCCCGACGGCACGCGCGTGGCTTCGAGCGGCGAGGCCGCGGTAATAGAAACCAACGGTGCCGCTCGTTTCACGGACGCGAGCCTGCAGGCGGCACGACTCTACTCGCGGGTAAGCGCGCAGGGCGAGGGTGAACTGCTGCCACTGCTCGTGGGGGGATTCGCGTTTTCGGACCAGCAGCAGGTCGGTGGTTGCTGGCGCGGTTTTCCGGCGTTGCGCCTGCTGCTCCCGCGCGAGCAATGGATCTGCAGAGACGGGTGGATAACCCGCTTCAGCCTCAAGGGTGAGGCTGCCGCTGCCTCGCCTTTCACTGGATTGCCTCTCACGGGCGCGCCGGCTGGCCAGGTTGCTGACGCCGTCATGGCAGACGCGCGGGCCGAGGATTTTCGACACTGGGCCTCCAGGGTCGAGCTCGCCCAGGCCGCCATGCGGGAGGGAGAACTGGACAAGGTGGTGCTCTCGCGCTGGTCGCACGGCGAGCGGCAACGGCCCGACCTCAAGGCCCTGCTCACTCGGCTGGCCCGGCAACGACCAGCCTGTTTCACTTTTGCGCTGGAGCACACCGGGGCCTTGCTGCTCGGTTCCAGCCCCGAACTGCTGGCCTCACTGACCCGGGAAAAACCCTCCCGGCGCAGGCTACGCAGCGTGGCACTGGCCGGCAGCGCCCCGCGCGCGACCGACCCCGGCGAAGACCGTGCCGCGGCGACAGCGCTCATGTCCTGCGCCAAGAATCGTCGAGAGCAGGCCTTGGTAGTCGAGGCCCTGGTCGCGGGTTTTGAGGAGCTTGTCCTTTCGCCCGAGTACGACGACAGGCCTTCCTTGCTGGCGCTGCCCGAGGCCTGGCACCTGGGCACCGCGATCAGCTCCCCGGCCGACGAGCTCGACTCGCTGCTCAGCGCCGTAGACACCCTGCACCCAAGCCCCGCGGTCTGCGGTACGCCCCGTGAGCCGGCCAGGGCGATTATCGAGGCGAGCGAGGAGCGCGGTTGGTACACCGGCGGCGTGGGCTGGATGGACTCGCGCGGTGACGGGCAGTTCGCGGTCGTGCTCCGGGCAGCGCTGTACCGGGACGGGGCGCTGCTGCGCCACGCCGGAGCGGGCATACTGCCCGGTTCGACAGCCGAGCTGGAGTGGCAGGAGTGCGAAGCCAAGCTGCGCGCGATGTCGCCTGTCGACGGCCGGGACGCCACCGACCGCAAGCCCCGTGACGAGCAACATGCAGCCTGAAGCCAACGTGACCGCCGCACGGCAACTGGTAACTGCGCTGTTCGCCGCGGGAGTGCGCGATGCGGTCATCTCGCCCGGATCGCGATCGGGGCCGCTTGCCCTGGCCGCGGACGAGCTGCCCCCAGAACTCGATCGCTGGGTCATCACCGACGAGCGCAGCGCCGGGTTCTTTGCGCTCGGCCGTGCACGGCAATCGGGCCGCGTGCCGCTGCTGCTGTGTACCTCGGGTACGGCCGCCGCCAACTACCTGCCCGCGGTAGTCGAAGCTTCGAATTCGGGCGTTCCCCTTCTGTTGCTCACCGCCGACCGACCGCCGGAGGCACGCGCCTGGGGAACCCCGCAGACCATCGTCCAGCCGGGGCTCTACGGGGACCACGCGCGCTGGTCCTGCGAACTGCCCTGCCCTGCCGCCGACCTCGACCTGGAGGCGTATTTCCAACGGCTGGCGGCGCGTGTAGTCTCGACGGCCACGGGGCCACGGCCGGGACCGGTGCACCTCAATTTCCCTTTCCGCGAACCGCTGCTGCCGACCATCCCCGGGCAGGTGGCCACCGGTAGAGACCGCGCCCCCGGGGTTTCGGTAATAGGCGGCGTGAGCCGGCTCGAACCATCCGTCATAACCGAGCTCGCCTGTGAGCTGCAGGGCAAACGGCGCGGACTGATCATCGCCGGGCCGTCTGCGTGTGACTCGACCAGCCCCGTTCCCGAAACGATGTTAAATCTCGCCCGACTGCTCGGCTGGCCGCTCGTGGCCGACCCCCTGTCGGGGCTCAGACGCGGACCGCACAAACAGGACGACATCATCGCGCACGCTGACCTGCTGCTCGACCACCCTGACTTCGCCAGGTTCGCCCGCGGTGCCGACTGCATACTGCGAGTAGGCGACCACCCGGTATCGCGGAGACTGCAGGCACTGCTCGTCGACACCCGCGACGGCGCACGGCAGTTACTGCTGGCTCGCCAGGGACACTGGAACGACGCCTCTCACTCGGCCTCGCTGTTGCTACAGGCCGACCCCGTGGCCACGCTGCGCTCGCTCTGCGACGAGCTGCGCGGCCCACTGACCGGTAAGGCAGCGGCAACCCCCGGCGACAAGGCCGACCCCTCGTGGCGGCAGACCTGGCTGGACGCCGACGCGCGCCTGGGCTCGTCGTTGGCCGATTCACTGGCCGACTCGCTGGCCGACGACGAGAAACTCTTTGCTGGAGCCCTGCTGCCCACGCTCACCGACAGCCTGCCGACCGACGCTGCCCTGCTGCTGGGCAACAGCATGGTGCTGCGACATTTCGACGCCTTCGTTGCCGGCGGCGCGGCGCCGGGCTTCACGTTTGCCAACCGCGGCGCGAGCGGCATAGACGGCCTGCTGGCGACCGCGGCCGGCATAGCCGCGGGGCACAACGGTACAACAGTGCTGCTGCTCGGCGATCTGTCGTTTCTGCACGACCTCGGCAGCCTGCACCTGTTGCGGCAGGAGCAACCGGACCTGGCCATTGTCGTGCTCGACAACGGCGGCGGCAGTATCTTTTCGTTTCTACCTGAAGCGGCTTACGGCGAATCCTTCACGCGCTGTTTCACCACGCCGCATAAAGCCGACATCGCCGCCGCGGCTATAGGAACGGGAATGGAGCAGGTAATCGCGGTGAGCCGACCGTCGGCTTACCTCGGAGCCCTGCCGGGTTTTCTCGCCGGCACTGGGCCGCGCCTGCTGCTGTGCCTGACCGGCAGCGCAGAGTCCGAGCACAATGAATTCAAGAGCATCATCGCTGAGGTCCTCTCCTCTCTCGATAACTCTGCAAGCCTGGATAGTGGATCGCAGGGGGAACCCCGGTGACGGTCACCGCGTCGCCACCGGCAGTGGTAGCCCTGCACGGCTTTACCGGTAGCGGTGCGGCGTTTGGCGACGCCGTCAACGGTCTGTTGGGCGCCGATTCCACCGGCCACGACTCTGTTGGCCGCACCCCCGGACACGGCCCCACGACAACCCGGTCGCCCGACCTGCCGGGCCACGGTACAGCCGAGGCGTACCGACAGGCAACATGCTTCGAAGACGTGTCGGCTCAACTGGCGCTCGACATAGCCGGACGCTGCGGCTACGGGGTAGACCTCGTCGGCTACTCCATGGGTGGGCGACTGGCCCTGCACTTGGCCTGCACGCAACCGGGATTGGTCGGACGCCTGGTGCTCATAAGCGCCTGCCCCGGCATAGAGGACGAGAACAAACGAAGCTCCCGCCGGTTCTCCGACGAGCAACTGGCCGTGTCGCTGGAGACGGACGGCATAGAGGTTTTCGTGGAGCACTGGGAGGCGCTGCCGCTTTTTGCCGGCATTGCCCGCCTCGACGCGGGTGTTCGCAGCGAACTGGACCGGCAGCGAATAGCCTGCGATGCGGCCGGGCTGGCGCTGGCGCTCAGGTGCATGGGCACCGGATCACAACCGTGGCTGGGCAACTGGCTGGCCGGCCTGGACCTCCCGGTACTGTTGATCGCCGGCAGCGAAGACGAAAAATACGCCACCATCGCGAGGCAGATGCACGACCTTATTCCTCGTGCGCGCCTGGCCATCATCGACAACAGCGGGCACTGCCCACACCTGGAACAGCCGCAGGTCGTGGGCGCGCAGCTCCAGGCTTTTCTTGGCCCCCGACGAGCACCGGCGCGACCACCGCGGGGCTCTCAACAGGACCCGTGCACTACGGAACAAAGGAGAGCCCGACAGTGAGCACAGCAGACTGGCAGAGCGTAAAGGACTACGAAGACATCAACTACCTCAAGGCCGAGGGCATCGCGCGCATATCGATCAACCGGCCGCAGGTGCGCAACGCTTTCAGACCCCTGACCGTGAGCGAACTGATCGACGCGTTCGCCCACGTGCGCGAAGACCCCGACACCGGCGTGGTCGTACTCACCGGCGAGGGCGACGACGCATTCTGCAGCGGTGGCGACCAAGGCGTGCGCGGCTCCCAGGGCTACGTTGACAGCGCCGGCGTGGCGCGACTGAACGTACTCGACCTGCAGAAAATGATACGCAGCCTGCCCAAGCCAGTCGTGGCCATGGTCAAGGGCTGGGCGGTGGGCGGTGGTAACGTGCTGCAGGTGGTGTGCGATCTTTCCATTGCCGCCGACAACGCGCGCTTCGGCCAGACCGGCCCCCGCGTGGGAAGCTTCGACGGCGGCTTCGGGTCGAGCTACCTGGCGCGGCTGGTCGGCCAGCGCAAGGCCCGCGAGATCTGGTTCCTCTGCCGCAATTACTCGGCGGCCGAAGCGCTGAAGATGGGACTGGTCAACGCGGTAGTGCCGCTTACCGAAGTAGAAGAAACGACGGAGTCCTGGTGCCGGGAGATACTGCGGCACAGCCCGCTGGCCTTACGCTGCATTAAGTCAGGACTCAACGCCGAGCTCGACGGCATGGCGGGCATACAGGAGTTGGCCGGCAACTCGACACTGCTGTTCTACATGAGCGAAGAAGCGCAGGAGGGCCGCGACGCGTTCATGCAGAAACGCGACCCTGATTTTACGAAGTTCAAGAGGGTGCCTTGAGTCGCCACGACAACGACGACACTGCGACCGGCCAGGCGCGGCCGTACCAGGTGCCACCAGCTCAAGCGCTTCCAAGCCCACCTACACCAGCTCCGGGAAGCTTGGCCGCGTGGGCGAGTGCTTGCCGCCCGCGTACGCTGACAGCGTCGTTATCACCGGTGGCGGTAGCCCTGGCGCTGTCGTGGAGCCGCGGACCTATCGACTGGCCCATTGCCCTGCTCTGCGTTCTCGCGGCGGTGGCCATACAACTGGCCACCAACCTCGCCAACGACTATTTTGACTTCGCGAGCGGCGCCGACAACTCCAACAGGCTGGGGCCCACGCGCGCTTGCCAAGCCGGATTGCTGACACCTCGAGCCATGCGCAACGCCACGGTGCTCTGTCTTGCCGTCGCCGCCTGCTGTGGGCTGTGGCTGGTCGCCCGCGGGGGGCTGCCGGTACTCGTGCTGGGAGCGATTTCGCTCACCTGCGCGGTGGTTTACACCGGGGGACCGTGGCCGCTGGCTTACCACGGGCTGGGTGACGTGTTCGTATTCGTGTTCTTCGGACCGGTCGCCGTTCTCACCACGCTGTACCTGCAGGGGCACGCCCCCGGGAGAGTAGACCTGCTCGCCTCGTTGCTACCCGGGGCCGCTGCGACCGCTCTGCTGGTGGTCAACAACCTGCGCGACATCGACGGCGACCAGCGCGTGGGCAAAAATACGCTGGCCGTGCGCGTGGGCAAGCGGGCTACCCGGCTGCAGTACGCCCTGCTGCTGGCGGCCGCCCTGCTCGCCCCGATGCTGGCCGCGATAGCAGGCGACCATGCGTGGCTGGCCTTGCCCCTCCTGCTCGCCCCCGTGGCCGCCAGGGAGGTCCACCTGCTGGGCCAACGCAGCGGTGCCTTGCTCAACGAAAGCCTGGCCGCCACCGCGCGCTTGCACGCGGTCGGCTGCCTGCTGTTGTCCGTGGGCGCAGTGTTGTGAGGAACCCGGCGTGAAGATTCTCCACGCGGCTATCGGTCAGCGCGCTTACGCGCTGCGCACACCCCTGCGCAGCGCTGCTGGCGCGACCGGCGAAAGGAAAAACCTGCTGCTCAAACTCGACTGTGAACAGGGGCTGCAGGCGGTGGCCGAAGCCGCTCCCCTGCACTGGCAAGATCACGGGTCTCTTGATCTGGTACGTCGCCAACTCGAAAAGCTCGTGGACTGGATAAACGCCGAACGGCCGACGGTCAGTCAACGAAACAGCCTGCTCCCGGAAACCGCAGACGAAATCCTGGAGCGCGCAGGCCTCGCCCGTGCTGCCGCCGAAACAGCCTGCGCGCTCGACTGTTCGCTACTCCGCCTTGCCGCCCAGCGTCAAGGCCTCGACGTACCCCGGCTGCTCGCGGCGGGCGGCGCGGCGAACGGCGGCGCGGCGAACGGCGGCGCGGCGAACAGCGGCGACGAGCACGTTTCGCCGGTTCTCAACATCGGCATTCTGCTCACGCAGGCCGACAACGATGGGCTGCGCGGCGAGGCAGAGATCGCGCTCGACAACGGATACCGTTGTTTCAAACTCAAGGTCGGCTCGCTGGACCTGGCAGAAGACCTCGATCGACTGGCCCGCCTCCGGCGGGCCGTCGGCCCTGGCTGCGAAATACGCATCGACGCCAACCGCGCATGGACCCCCAACCAAGCCGCCACCGCCTTGGCCTCCATGGCTGACTACCACCCCTCCCTCGTCGAAGAACCCCTGGCAAGGCCCGACCCCGACGCGCTGCAGAAACTGGCCGCCGCGGGCGTTGCCCTGGCGCTAGACGAAAGCGTGCGCAACACCACCGACCTCAACCGGCTGGCAGGCCGGCCCGGCGCGGTGAGCCACTTGCTGCTCAAAACACAGCGCCTGGGAGGAATTCGCCCCGCGCTCGGCCTGGCCCGGCGCGCGCGGCAGTTGGCCCTGGAACCGATCGTAACCGACAGCATAGAGGGCGTGGAGGGCAGCCTTGCTGCGCTCGAAGTTGCCCTCGCGTCGCGTTCAAACGATGCCGTGGGCCTGGGCGGGGCCGCCCTCATCGTCGACCACCCGCTGACAACCCGGGCAGGCGTGACACTCGCCCAAGCCCTGACCCTGGCCAGCAAGGGGTCGCCCGCCACCGGTAGCGCTACGGTGACATGCTGATCTCGCCGCAGTCGACAGCATCGGCCGCCGACTACCTGGCCGACAGCTTAGCTGCCCTCACCGTGCACTCGCGAGTGATGGCGGTGCTTGCCGGCCCGGGTCCGGCCTTCGCCGCCCTGCTGGAAGTCGCACGCCACAGGCAGTTTGTGCTTGCACCGCTGGACCCGCGCCTGCCCCCCCGGGAGTTGTTGGAACGCCTGCGCCGCTTACACGTCGGCCTGCTTTTGTACGAACCCGTGGCGTCCAAGCTCGTAGAAAAGCTGGCCGGCGAGCTGTCTCGAGGTGACCGCGGCCGGCCCGAAGACCTGGCAGGCAGCGGGCTGCTGGGACTTGTTTTCAACCCGGTGCTCAACCCGCCATCGAAGGTGGGTGAGGGCCGGCCGCTGGACGAAGGCCTTGCCCGGGGGGGCGGCACGCTGCTGTTCACCTCGGGTACGGCCGGGCAGGCCCGCGCGGTGTTTCACGGCTGGAGGGCGCACGAGACGGCCGCCGCTTGTTCGCGGGCCAACCTGGGCACCCGCGAGCGGGACCTGTGGCTCGCCAACCTGCCCGTGCACCACGTGAGCGGCCTGTCAATTTTCGTCCGCGCCTCGATCGACCGTGTTCCCGTCGTTGCCCAGCCCCGCTTCGACCGCGAGGCTACGCTGGACGCCATCGAAAACCGTGGGGTCACCCTCGCCTCGGCGGTCCCGACCATGCTCGGACGCCTGCTCGACCTGCTGGACGACCGCCCCTTGCGCGGACGACTACGCGCCCTGCTGCTGGGTGGTGCGCCCTGCCCCGGGTCGCTGCTGACGAGAGCGCTGAGGGCCGGGTTCCCCTTGCTGGCGACCTGGGGCATGACCGAGACAGCCGCCCAGGCCGTCACCGCCCGGCCCGGTGAAAAGACGCCCCCGCAGAGCTGCGGCCGGCCACTACCCGGGGTCTCCGTAGCCGTCAGGGCACCCGGCTCGCCGGAGGCCCGAGGCAGCGGCCACGGCGAGTTACTGGTCAAGACTCCTGGCTTGATGGCGGGCTACCTCAACGATCAGGGCAAGGCCCCGATCGAGCTCAACGATCACTGGTTCGCCACCGGTGACCTCGGCCGGGTGGACGAGCAGGGGTTCGTTTACTGCGAAGGTCGACGCGACGACCTCATCATAAGCGGCGGCGAGAACGTCAACCCCAGCAGGGTGGAAGGCGTTCTGCGTGAGCACGAGGACGTATTGGACGCGGCCGTTTTCGGCCTCCGGCACACCGAGTGGGGTCGACAGGTCACCGCGCGCGTGGTCCTAAAGCCAGGGGCTTCACTGTCAAAAGTCGCGCTCACCGAGTGGGCGCGCGAGAGGCTGGCGCCTTTCGAGCTTCCCCGGACCATCGAGTTCAGTGACGACATTCCGCGGGGGCCATCGGGCAAATTACTGAGGCTATCGCTGCCGCGCTCTACCGACTCGCCGTTGTAACGACCACGCGGCAGCGGCAGTATCACGCGACCACGGCCGGGCCGACGGTGCCCGCAAGACAAAACTTGTTTCCTTGCACGACGAATACGCCCAGCACCACGACAGCAGCAAGGCGGCCTTCGCGCTTGCCTGCGCCCTGCAACTCGCCCTGCCCTGCGCGGGCGTCGTCCGTGCCCAGCCACCGCTGGTAACCATAACCCGCACTGACAATCCACCCGTAATAGACGGCCACCTGGACGACGCCACGTGGCAGGACGCCGCCGTCATCGACAGCTTCCGACAGGTTGAGCCGGTCGAGGGTGCTGATCCCAGCGAGCGCACGGTGGCCTACCTCGCCTACGATGGCGACAACATCTACATAGGCGTGCGCTGCTTCGACAGCGAGCCGGAAAAGATAGTCGCGCACCAGCTGGTCAAAGACTCCTTCCTGCTGAGCGAGGCGCGCATAAACGTGATGCTCGACACCCTGTTCGATCGACGCAACGCCTACCTGTTCCAGGTCACTCCCCTCGGCACCAGCAGCGAGGGACGGGCCGAAAACCAGACCACTTACCGGCACGAGTGGGACGCGATCTGGTCGGCAGCCTCGATCATTGACGAGCACGGCTGGTCGACCGAAATGGCGATTCCTTTCAAGAGCGTGAGCATGGACGCCGACTCGACACGCTGGGGCCTCGAAATCGAACGCCACATCCGCCGCCGCAAAGAGAAAATAAAGTGGGGTTCAATCTCGCAGTCCTACAGCATCACCGACCCCGCCAATTACGGAACCATGGAGGGACTGGAGGGAATACAGCAGGGATTGGGCCTGGACATACAGCCCTCGCTGGCGATGAGCAGCCGCTGGAACGCGGCGGCCGACGATGCCGACCTGGCCATGGAGCCCTCGGTCGACGTGTTTTACCGGGTGACGCCTTCAATGACGGCTGCGTTCACGGCCAACACTGATTTTTCCGACGCCGATGTCGACCTGAGGCAAACCAACCTGACGCGCTTCTCATTGTTCTTTCCCGAGACCAGGGATTTCTTTATCGAGGACGCAGGGGTCTTCGAGTTCGGAGGCCTCAAGCAGAACGGTACGCCGTTTTTCTCCCGCCGAATCGGACTTGACGCCGACGCCCAGCCGGTCGACCTTGTTGTCGGTGGCAAGCTCGCCGGTCACGTGGGGCCCTGGGACCTGGGCCTGCTCGACGTCATGGTAGGAGATTCGACGCAGGTCGACTCAAAAAACCTCACCGTGGCCCGGGCCACGCGCGACCTCGGCAGCAAATCGCGGGCCGGCTTCATTGCCACTCACGGCGACCCGTTGAGCGACGGCGACAACACGCTGGCGGGCCTGGACTACCGCTACCGCGACAGCCGTGTCGCCGGCGACCAGGTGCTTGTGGCCAGGGCCTGGGCCCAGAAAAGCTGGACCGACCCAGCGACCGGCGAACCACCTGTCGGCGACAAGGAACTGGCCTGGGGCGTATCGGTTGATTGGCCCAACGATCGCTGGAACGCCGGGGCATCGGTTGCCGAACTGCAGGAAGACTTCCTGCCCGCGCTGGGTTTCGTCAACCGCACCGGCATTCGCGACTACCGGGCAAACCTCAGGTTTCGACACCGCCCTGGCAGCGGACCTGTTCGCCACGTCGACAGTGGATTCACGGCACGAACGGTGACCGACACCGGCGATAGGCTGGAAAGCGTACAAGTAGACGTTGACTATCTCGTCCTCAGCAACCAGGCCGGCGACAGGCTCAGCTTCGCGTGGTCGTTCCTGGAAGAGGACACCAGCGAGGACTTCGAAATAGTCGCGGGCACCATCATCCCGCCCGGTGACTACCGCTACCAGCGGCCGGCGGTACGCCTCGACACCAGCCCAACGCGACCGGTGGCGGGCAAGCTTCACGTCAAGTGGGGTGAGTTCTATTCAGGGAACATGGTCAACACCGCAGCCGTGCTGGAATTGCGCCCCTCGCCGCATTTCTTCCTGTCCTGGGAACACCAGTACATAGACGCGCAGCTTCCCGAGGGCGACTTCAGCATCCACCTGTCACGACTCGGTTTCGACGTGAACCCGTCTACGCGGGTGAGTTGGCGCAACCTCGTTCAGTGGGACAACCAGGGCGACCAGCCGACGCTTAACAGCCGGTTGCTCTGGATACCCGAACCCGGGCGAGAGCTTTCGTTGGTGGCCAACCAGGCCTGGGACAAGTCGGGCAGTTCGTTCACAACAACGACAGCCGACTACACGCTTCGCCTGTCGTGGACCCAGCGTTACTGATCCCGCCGGAGCAGCTCCCAAGTAAAACCGGTATTGACCCGCCACCTCCAATCACCCGCCCGTGAAGAGCCGGGCCTTGCCATTTGCCCGGGAAAATCCAATATCTTGTACCGTCGCCGGCACACGCTGACGTAACCCCATGTCATCGACAAAGAAAAAAAACGCCCGGCCGGTGCCGGCCATGAAACCGCCCCGGCGGCCGGGGATGCACAAACACTGCCTGGCACGCGCGAATGCTCGATGACCGACCAGCACGAGTTCGCCTCGCTGCCGGGCGACCGGGGATCACCCGGCTGAACGATCGTGCCCGCGCTAGCCGATATGGAAAATAATCCCGCGGGCGTGGTCGGCTGAAACATGGTTACACGCACGATCCGTTGGCTGCTCTTCTGCGTTTTCGTTCTTACCGTCCCGCTGCCAATGCTGGGGCCCTGGGAGGTGCTGGCGCCAACGGCGCGCTACCTGCTGCTTGCCGTGGTAACCGCTGCCGTGATGGCGGTAGAAGGAGCGGCCGGGCCGGTGCCGCTTATCTTCACGCTGTTCGCCGGCCACGCGCTGCTGTACCTCTTGCTGTCGTGGTTGGCAGCCCGGCTGTGCACACGGCTGGTCAACCGCCTGCCCGCACACGCGCGTACGGGTGTTGTCGTGGCCGCCTGTGCCGCCCTGCTGCTGATCGCGCTGATGTTTGACCTTTACATCACCCCCTTCGGCGGCCTGCCCCACTCCAACCTGCTGGGCTTGCTGTCATGAAGCGCGTCGTCCTGGCGCTGTTATTGCCGGCACTGTTAATGCCGGCGCTGTTGCTGCCGACCCCACACGCGACGGCGAGCGAGGCTCCCTTCGAGCGCAGTGAGCAGCGCTCACCCTGCACCGACTACGATCCCCTTCGCCGCGCGTTCTTCGGCGACACGCACGTCCACACCGCCCTGTCGTTTGACGCCTGGGGCCAGGGAACCATGGCCGGACCGGGCGACGCCTACCGTTTTGCCAGGGGCGAAGCCCTCGGCATACAGCCTTACAGCAGCGACGGCCTCCCCTCGCGCAGCATACAACCCCGACGGCCGCTGGATTTTGCCATCGTCACAGACCACAGCGACCTGCTGGGCGAAACCCGTATCTGCGATGATCCATCGCAGGAAGGACACGACTCACTGGTGTGCCGGGTGGTGCGCAGGTTTCCCAAGCTGGGCTACATTCTTGTCAACGGCCACGTCTACAGCAGCGAGTTGCCCTCGCGTTACTCGTTCTGCGGTAGCGGCGGCGCAGTGTGCCTGCGGGCGGCGCTTGGTCCCTGGCAGGAAATCCAGCAGGCAGCCGAAGCCCACTACGACCGCAGTTCGGCCTGCGGCTTCACGACCTTCGTGGGCTACGAGTGGACCGGCATGCCGGGGGGCCGCAACATCCACCGTAATGTCATCTTCCGCAACGCCACCGCCCAGCGCTTTCCGACCACCTACATAGAAACACCCACCCAGGAGGGCCTGTGGCAGGCCCTGGACCAGGAATGCCTGCAGGCGGGCAACGGCTGCGACGTGCTGGCCATTCCCCACAACTCCAACGTGAGCGCGGGTTCGATGTTCACCGTCAGCAGCGCGGACGGTGAACCAATTTCGGCCGAGGACGCGGCCATGCGCGCGCGCCTGGAAACCCTGGTCGAGGTCACCCAGCACAAGGGCGACAGCGAATGCCGCCCTGGCGCCGAGGACGAGCTGTGCGCTTACGAAACCCTCCCCTACCCCCGCATGGCCGACATGGCCCACGTCAACAGTGAGCCCGGCCAGCTGCCGCCGCTCATGTACACACGCGAAGTGCTGGCCGAGGGACTGCTGCAGCAGGCGCGACTGGGCATCAACCCTTTCAAGTTTGGTCTTATAGGCTCAACCGACACCCACCTCGCCGCCCCCGGCTTGGTCGCCGAAGATAGCTTTATCGGGCACGCGGCGGGAACCGTTGATTCGCGCCTACAGGTGCCGGCCTTTCCCGACCGCGCCGAATTCAATCCCGGCGGGCTGGCCGTCCTCTGGGCTGAAGAAAACTCGCGCGACGCGCTGTTCGCCGCCATGCGCCGCCGCGAGGTCTACGGCACAAGCGGGCCGCGCATGACGGTGCGAATGTTTGCCGGCTGGGATTATCCCGACGACCTGTGCTCGGGCGACGACTTCGTTGAAAAAGGCTACGCCGGTGGCGTGCCCATGGGTGGCGATCTTCCCGCGGCCCGCGGCCCGGGCGCCCCGAAACTGGCGTTGTGGGCGCTTCGCGATCCCGCCGGCAAGCAGTCGCCCAGCCACCCGCTCGAACGGATACAGATCGTAAAGGGCTACCTCGACAATGGCCGCAGCGTGGAGAAAGTCTACGACGTGGCGGGCGAACCTGCTGACCCCGACGCTCTCGATCTTTCCACCTGCACTACCCGGGCGCGCGGTTCCGACCAGCTGTGCACGGTGTGGAGCGACCCCGACTTTGACCCCGACGCGCCGGCCTTCTACTACGCGCGCGTGCTCGAGGTACCGAGCTGCCGCTGGAACAGCTACCTGTGCAACCGAGCGGGTGTGGATTGCGACGACCCGGGTTCGGTGCCCGGTGAGTTGGCCACCTGCTGCGACACGGGCATCGCCCGCTCCATACGCGAGCGCGCGTGGACCTCGCCGGTGTGGTACACGCCCGCGGGGCAGCGCTGACCGACCATGGGTAGCGGCATGAACGCCTGGAGCTATCGCGCCGCTAACAGTGCCGCGGCCCCGGCGCTCACGCTGTCAGCGTAGTTCGTAGTCAGAGAAGTCCGGCTGCATGGTCCAGCGCCAGTAGTCCAGCAACAGCCACGGTGAGGTCGTGGTCACCCTGCCACGGCTGTTCTTGTACCAGCTGTTCATACCCGGGTGCGCCCATACCTTGCGCTCGTGTTCGGCGTCAAAGCGGGCCACGTAGTCGTCGTGTACCTCGCGCCTCACGTCCATGGTCGACAACCCTTTCTCGACCATCTCCCTGACACATCCCATGATGTAGCGTACCTGGCACTCGGAGTGAAAAATGATGCTGCCGGCGTGGGCCAGGTTGGTGCCAGGGCCGTAGAGGCAGAACATGTTCGGGAAACCCGGGACCGTGATGCCGAGATAAGCCGACGGGTCGTCACCCCAGGCCTCGGACAAGTGCACGCCGTCGCGACCGACTATATCCATTGGCCACAGGAAGCGATTGGCGTGAAAGCCCGTGGCGAACACTATTACGTCGAGTTCGTGCTGGCTGCCGTCCTCGCACTCGATGCCCGTGGCCGTAACCCGCTTTATGCCGTCGGTCACCAGGTCGACGTTGTCTTGCTTGAGGGCTGCAAACCAGCTGCCGTTGTCCTGCAACATGCGCTTACCGAAAGGAGGATAGTCGGGGATGACCTTGGCCAGGAGTTCCGGGTCCTCTCCAACCTGGCCGCGTATGTACTCGGTGAACACCTCGCGCAGCATGTCGTTGGACTCGCTCACCGAGCGTTCCGGGTGTTCCCACTCGGGGTCCACGACCAGCATCGGCATAAGTCCGTCCGATCCGGGCCAGAACAACAGGAAGCGGTACCAGCGACCGTAGAAAGGCACGTGCCTGAGCAACCACTTCTTGCCCTCGCTGGTCTCGCTATGATAGTCGGCGTTCCAGGTCATCCAGCAGGGTGATCGCTGAAAAACCTCCAGCTTACCCGCGACCCTGGCCAGTTCGGGGACCAGTTGAAGACTGCTCGCGCCGGTGCCTACCACGGCAACGCGCTTGCCCTCCAGCTCGACGTCGTGTTGCCAGCGGGCCGAGTGAAAGCCGAGGCCCTCGAAGTCTTCAAGGCCCGGCAGCTCCGGAATCCTGGGGCGGCTCAGCTGACCCACTGCGCTTACGATGACGGCTGCCTCCAGTTGCTCTTCGCCGCCGTCTGCCCCGCGCAAGCTCACCCGCCAGCGGCCGGTATCTTCGTCGAAGACCGCGCGGGTCACCTCGGTGCTGAACCGCACGTTCTCGCGCAGGCCATGGCGGTCGGTAAATTGCTCGAAGTAATCGAGCAATTCATCACGCTCGGCGAAGTAACGTGTCCACTCGCTGTTGGGCTCGAACGAGTAACAGTAAAAGTGGTTGGCTATGTCGACACGGCAGCCGGGATAGCTGTTCTCCAGCCAGGTGCCACCCACGGTGGCGTTCTTCTCGACCACCGTGAACGGGATACCGGCCTCCTGCAGCCTGTACGCGGTAAGCAAGCCCGACATGCCCGCGCCTATAACCAGCACGGGGAAGTTGCGCTTGGCCTCGTCGCTGACTGGCTGCGACCACTCCACGCGTCGCGGGTCGCCGCCGTCCAGGGCCAGCTCCTCGGTCATCATCGGCACGTAGTCCGCCGACACCTGCTCGCCCACCACCAGGTTCATCATCTCGTGAATGGTCTCCGTCGAAGGCGACGACGGCAGCGTACAACCCCTGTCACGATACGCTCGCAGGGCGTCGAGGGCGGCGGACCTGATGCGACTCTTGTCCTCGTCGCTCATAAAGCCCTGCAGTTCACCCATGATGACCTGCCCCGGCCTGGCCAGTCCCTCGAGCGCGTGCACGCCGCCCTCCAGGTGCACGATGGACATCAGGATGGCGGGAATACTGGCGCTGGCCAGCGCCTCGGCGATGAACTCGTCGCTCTCGGTGATGGGGTCCACCGGCTGTTGATGGATTCTATCGGCCATGGATGTCCGTCGTGTCGCCAGGCTTGCCCGCCGCTTCTATTCAGTCGGCCGCGGGCGCTGCTGTGCCTATTACCCCGCAGGCCACGCGCGCGCCGGCCGCGCCGGTGGGCTGGCTGGTAAGATCGTCGGCCCCGGCGTGAACAATTACTGCGCGCCCTACTATCGAATTGGCACCCGACAACGCGATGACGCTGTCCACGCGGTCGTAGGAAGCGTTACCTTCTGCATCGGCGCCGAGGTTGCCAAGGTCACCAACGTGCCGGCTCTCGGCCAGGGGACCGGCGTGGTCAACCGAGGCGGGATTGAAATGCCCCCCCGCCGACTTGCCGTCGCCCGAACTGCAATCGCCCCACTGGTGGATGTGAAAACCGTGTCCACCAGCGGTGAGGCCCGACAACTGGGCCTGCACCCTGACGCCGCCCTCTGCGGGCGTAAAGCTGACGCTGCCGGACGCGCTGTTGCCCTCGGTAGCCACGAGTGTGGCCAGCGCCGGGCCCTGCTGCGAAGCCGCCTGGTCGGCCGCCGCCAGCGACAGCAGCGGGGCTTCGACGCCCGGGGTCGCTGTAAAATCCAGTGTCGAAAATGCCGCCGCAAGCAGTACCACCGCTATCATCTTTGCTATATTCACCCTGTTCTCCTTCGTCGGCACTGAATGCAGGCCGGGCAGGCAGCTTGCCCCGCGCCTGCGCTAGCTGCAAGCTGTGGGGATAAAACCATGACCAACGACAGCAACAACACTGACCGCGCCGACTACACGGTGGCCGTCATAGGCTCGGGATTTGGCGGCATCGGCACGGCCATCAAGCTCAAGCAGGCAGGAATCAACTCCTTTGTCATGATCGAGCGGGCCCATGAACCGGGTGGCACCTGGCGGGACAATACTTACCCCGGCTGTGCCTGCGATGTGCCGGCCAACGCCTACTCGCTCTCCTCTGACCCCAACCCTGACTGGAAACACAAGTTTGCCCACGCCGACGAAATCCAGGCCTACCTGCTGCGCACCGTCGACAAGCACGGCCTCGGCGGACACCTGCGCCTTGAAACCGAGGTCAGCTCGGCGGTCTTTGATGACCAGCGCCAACAATGGGCGCTGCACCTGGATAACGGTGAACAGATCACTGCTCAGGTGGTGATCGCGGCCGTCGGCGGACTGGTCAACCCCGCGCCCCCCGACATCGAGGGCCTGGCCGACTTCGAGGGCCAGCTTTTTCACACCGCCCGCTGGAACCACGACTACGACCTCAGCGGCAAGCGCGTCGCGGTTATCGGCACCGGCGCAAGCGCGGTGCAGGTGATTCCGGCCATAGCCCCCTCTGTTGAACACATGAGCGTCTTTCAGCGCACGCCCGCGTGGGTGGTGCCCAAGGGTGACCTCGTGGTAAGCGAAACAACCAAGCAACGCTTCCGGCGTTATCCGTTCATGCAGAAAGCCGTGCGGTGGTTCACCTTCTGCTTCAGCGAAGCCATGGGGCCGATGATCGTGCTCGACTCACCGCGGCTGTCTGGTATAGCCGAACGCGCTTCGATCAGGCACCTCGAGCACTGCGTGTCCGACCCCGTACTCCGGGAAAAGCTCACCCCGCACTTTCAGTTCGGCTGCAAGCGCATGCTTATCTCCGATGATTTCTGGCCCTGCTTCGAACGCGGCAACGTCGAGCTGGTAACCGACAGCATCACCCGGATAACTGCCAAGGGGCTTGTTACCCGCGATGCCGACGGTAACGAGCAATCCCACCCCGTTGACGCCCTGCTGCTCGCCACCGGTTTTGAGACCGGGCTTTCGTCGGCACCGTTTCCCATCACCGGGCGCGCGGGCAAGACGCTGGCCGACACCTGGAAGAACGGCGCGGTTGCCTACAAGGGAATGGCGGTGTCGGGTTTCCCCAACTGGTTTACCATCATGGGTCCGAACACCGGCCCGGGCCACACCTCGGTGCTGGTCTTCACCGAGGCGCAGATCAGGTACATCGTGCAGGCCGTGCGCAGGATCGCCAGCGGGCGAGCGCGCAGCTTCGAGGTAAAACAGCAGGTGCAGGACCGCTACAACGAGCGCATACAGGGGCGCATGAAATACACGGCCTGGTCATCGGGCTGCAACAGCTGGTACCTGGGAGAAGACGGTAAGAACCGCGCCCTGTTTCCGGGCTTCGCCAGCGAGTACTACCTGCGCACGCGACGCTTCAAGCGCTCGGACTACACCGTCAGGTAGTCTGCCGCCCGGCGGGCAGCTGGCTCAGTAACGCTCGGCCTTGGAGATGATCTCGTTCATTATCTCGCGGGTGCCGCCGCCTATGGGGTATAGTCGTGCGTCGCGGTACAGGCGCTCGACCACGTACTCGCGCATGTAACCGTAGCCACCGTGGATCTGCACGGCCTGGTCACAGACAGCCGAGCACATGTCGGTGGTCACGTTCTTGGCCTTGGCGGCCAGCACGTTGGCGTCTTCGCCGCGCAGGTGGCGGGCGACAACTTCGCCGGTTATCGCGCGGCCGGCGGCTATGCGCGTGGTCATGTCGGCCAGCTTGTGGCGGGTGACCTGGAAGCCCGACAGTGCCTGCCCGAAGGCTTCTCGCTCCCGGGCATAAGACACCGACTCCCTGTAAGCCAACTCGGCTATGGCCACGCACTGGGCGGCCAGCCCTACCCTCTCGGAAACAAAATTGTGCATGATCGCGAGGAATCCCTCGTTCTCTACGCCGACCAGGTTTTCTACCGGTACCCGGCAATCGTCGAAACTGAGCTCGGCCGTGTCGCTGGCCCACCAGCCGGTCTTGCGCAACTTGCGCGACACGCTGAAGCCGGGCGTGCTCTTCTCTATGATGAGCAGCGAGATTCCACCGTGACGGTCTTCGCCCGTACGCACCGCGGTAGTGACGAAGTCGGCCCGGCAGCCCGACGTTATAAAAGTCTTCGAACCGTTGACCACGTAGCAATCGCCGTCGCGCACGGCCCGGGTACGAAGCGAGGCAACGTCGCTGCCACCGCCGGGCTCGGTAATGCCCAGCGCCGACACCATGCGTCCTTCGAGTACCGGCCTTACGAAGCGTTCCTTCTGCTCATCCGTGCCCAGGCGAATAATAGGAGGAATTGCGATGTTGTGACTCCACAGGCCCACCACCGTTCCTACCGACTTTCCCGCCAGCACCATTTCATCGCCCGCGACCGTGCCGTGCGACAGGTCTCCACCCAGCCCGCCGAGCTCCTCGGGGTAGCCCACGCCCATCAGCCCGGCCTCCGCCGCGCGCCGGTAGAGCTCTACGGGGAACTCTTCGGCCTCTTCCCATTCGTGGGCATTCGGCGCGATCTCGGTAGCGGCAAAACGCCTTATCTGCTCGCGTAGCTTGCTGTGTTCCTCGTTCTCGAAAAGGTATGTAGACACGTCGCTTGTTCTCCCGCGGGGTAATCCGCGCGTGGCCCCAGGGCCGGTACGCTCGCGCAGATTGCCCTTGTATGGCGGGTCAACGCAACTCTTCCACGGGCTGGAACGGCAAAAGCTGTTGGCAGTAGCCATCACCAACGCGTACTGTTGCCAGCGGTAGAGCGATCAAGGGACGCGCAGCCACGGGAGAAGCCACAGGATGACCGACGATATTTTCTCAAGCCAGGAGCACAATATTTTTCGCGACACGATGCGACGCTTCGTGGAGACCGAGCTGGCCCCACGCGCGCGCGAGTTCGACGAGATGGGCCAGGTGGACAAGAGCATTTACCCGAAGATGGGCGAGCTGGGTCTGCTCGGCCTGCGCTACGACCCCAGGTGGGGTGGCGCAGGCCTGGACTGGTCCTACTCGGCTATCTTTTACGAAGAACTCGCCCGCTGTGACAACGCGGGAGTCGGCATGGGCATCTCGGTACACACCGACATGGCCACCCCTTCGTTGCACCAGTTCGGCAGTGATGAACTCAAGGAGAAATACCTCGTCCCGTCGATCAAGGGAGAGATGCTGTCTGCCATCGGCGTCACAGAGCCCGACGCCGGTTCTGACGTGTCGGGCATCAAGACCCGGGCCGTGCGCGACGGCGACGACTGGGTAATAAACGGCTCGAAGACCTTCATCACCAACGCGGCCACGGCCGACTGGATCTGCCTGCTGACAGTGACCGACCCCGACGCGGGCTACGGCGGGTTTTCGCAGATCCTGGTGCCCACCGACCTGCCCGGTTACCGCTACGACCTCCTCGACAAGATAGGCAACCGCGGCTCGGACACCGGCCTGCTGTTTTTCGAGGACCTGCGCGTACCCGTGTCCAACACCATCGGTGACCCCGGGCGCGGATTCCAGCAACAAATGATGCAGTTCCAGGACGAGCGCCTGCTGGCCTGCGTATCGAGCTACGCGGGCGCGCTCAGGCTGTGGGAGATCACCCGCGAGTACGCCGAGAACCGGGTGCTGTTCGGCAAGCCCCTGTCAAAAATGCAGGTCTCGCAGTTCAAGTTCGTAGAAATGCTCACGCAGATAACCGCCGCGAAGGAGCTGACGCTGTCCTGCGTACGCAAGTGCATAGCCGGCGAAGACGCCACCAAGGAGATCAGCATGGCCAAGATCTTCTGCGGTCGCATGGGCCGCTCGGTGGCCGACGAGTGCATGCAACTGCACGGCGGCTTCGGCTACATGCGCGAGTCTGCCGCCGGCCGCGCCTTCGTGGATACCCGGCTCATAAGCATAGGCGGGGGGTCGGACGAAACCATGATCCACTACCTGGCAAAGATGCTGGGCTTCTAGGAGAACGACACGACATGGCGCAAAACGATAAGACCAGGCAAGACACGGTTCTCTACGAGCAGCGTGGACGAGCAGCCTGGATAACCCTCAACAACCCCGACAGCCGCAACGCGCTTTCGGCCGACATGGTCGAACAGCTGACGGCCGGTGTGAAGCGCGCCAACGCCGACGACGAGACGAGGGTCATCGTGCTCACGGGCGAGGGTACGGCGTTCTGCGCGGGAGCCGACCTCAAGAAGAGCGGCCGCATGGGCGAGACAGAAGGCAGCCGCAACCCCTTCATCGACCTGATGATGCACATACGCGACGGCGACAAGCCCGTGATCTGCGCGGTCAACGGCGCAGCCTTCGGCGGCGGGCTGGGGCTGGTGGCCGCCTGCGACATAACCCTGGCCGTGGACACGGCGCGTTTCAGCTTCAGCGAGGTGCGCATAGGCGTGATCCCAGCCATGATCTCAGTGGTGGTGCTCCCGAAACTGGGCGAGCACAACACCATGCGGCTTTTCCTGACCGGCGAACGCTTCGACGCCCCACGCGCGCTCGAGTACGGCCTGCTGCACCGGGTGGTAGCTGCCGATGAGTTGGAAAACGAAGTGCAGAAAGAAATCGACTCAGTGGCCAGGGGCGGACCGGTAGCGATACGCGAAGCCAAAAAACTCGTGCGCACCGTTGCCCGCCTCGACGAGGACGCGGCCTTTGCCTACGCCGAAGAGCGCATAGCCGAGCTCTTTGCCTCGCCCGAGGCAGCCGAGGGCATGGCGTCGTTTGCCGAGAAGCGCGACCCGGCCTGGGTTGCCGACAGCAACGACGACTGACCCTGGCCGACCAAGCAGGGGCTAGAGCCGGGACATCACCTTGTCGTCAAAAACGGCAAGGCCCTTTTCCAACGAACCGCTATCAAACCCGCGGGGCGCTATAACCGCGCGCGACACGCCCATATCCTGCAGACGCAGGGCCGTGTCGAGATCACAGTCTCCCATGCCCACGGTTATTTCTACTTCGCCGGCGTCGCGGCCCAGCTTATCGCACTCCTCCTTGAGCACGAGCATCAAGGGTTCGAGCTGCTCCGGACCACCGACGGCTGGAAAAAATCCGTCGCCATACCGAGCCGCCCGCTTGGCGGCTATGGGCGTGTGCCCACCTACTACCACCGGCACGCCCCCCGCCTGCACCGGCCCGGGGCTGGAGTGCATGGGGCCCCAGTTGAAAAACTTTCCGTCGAAGGCCTCGGCCTCCGCCTTCCACAGCGACCGGATGGCGGCCACTGCCTCGCGAGTGCGGGCCGCACGGTCGGCAAACGAGACCGCGATCGCGTCGAACTCTTCTTCGAGCCAACCGACTCCTATGCCGAGGATGGCACGTCCCCGCGACAGCACGTCCAGGGTGGCGATTTCCTTGGCCACGTAAAACGGATGGCGCTGCGGCAGTATAAGAACGCCGGTGGCCAGCTTGATCTTCTCGGTAACCGCGGCCGCGTAGACCAGCGGCAGTATCGGGTCGGGAATCGGCGACTCCTCGGGGCCGGGCATGCGCCCGTCGGTGCTGTAGGGGTAGGTTGACTTGTAGCCGGCCGGAACAACCACGTGCTCCACCGTCCACAGTGACTCCATGCCCGCGGCCTCGTTCAGGCGAGCAAAATCAGGCAGAAAATCAGGGGTCCCCATGGGCCCCACGTTGCTGAACATAACTCCGAACTTCATCTTTAAACTCCCCTTGTAGACGACTGTGCCACCACGCAACCGATCCCGCCTGGCAGCGAACAAGCGCCCTGTTAGCCCTTTCAAAGGCCCCAGGCAACGCGACGGGCAGCTGCTAGCTGGTCGGGCCAGCGCGGAAATACAAATCCCCCCACCTGCCCCCCCCGAAAAGGGTGCAGCTGCATTCTGACCTTCCCCCGAGAAAGTGGACACGCAATTCAGGCCGCTTACGCGGCGGTTACAGCAGCGGATTCAAACTCGGCTGGACTCATATAGCCGAGATAGGAATGCCGACGCCAACGGTTATAGAACACCTCGATATACTCGAAGATCGCCGAACGTGCCTGGGCCGACCAGTGCTCGGACGGAAGCTGCATGGGCGGGCCGTTTGCCTGCCCGTCGTTTCCCCTGTCGGGCTGCCGAGGGCCGACTATCCCCCGCAAGGCCAGGCTGCTCATGCGCGACAGCGTGTTCGATGCCAGGGATTCGCTTAGATGGACCTGGAAAGAAGGCGCGGCCACCGCGAGTAGCGACTTCGGGGATCCCCGGACCGGCAACGACTACTTCGCGCTTTGTCTGTACGACGAAGACTCCAACGTTCCCTACCTGGCCGGTGAGCAACTGGTGACAACGGGAACCCAGTGCGGCAGGAAGCCCTGCTGGAAGTACAAGCTGGGATCTTACCGTTACAAGGACCGGAGCGGAGAACTTTCCGACGGTATAGTAAAGATCAAGCTCTCGGCTGGTGCCGAGGGGAAGGCAGGCATCAAGGTATCGGGCAAGGGCGCTGCGCTCGCGCTGCCCGCATTGCCCTTGCTCGTGGACGAACGATTGACCGTGCAGTTCATCGCCGAGAACGGCAACTGCTGGGAGGCTCACTACGCGGCCGACGACGTAAAAAACCGCAACGGCAAACTAAGCGCGAGGTCTTCACCCGACTGAAGCCGTCACCCCGTCGCTCCCCCCCCGGGTAGCAGCCACCCCCGAATGGGACACGCGCGCCTACCCACCCGCGTGGGGACTGTGCAGTGCAGACCGCACAGCGTCCGCAACCGCAAAGCCACCCATGCTGGGGGCAGGGCAGCAAGAATTCCAACTTAACTGTTTACGCGCTCATAAAGCGGGGCATAAGCTGGACTCACTGTCATGGGGGTCATGTACCAGTCGCCTTCGCGTCGACAGCAAATCGGACGCGACGGCGAAGAGGATGACCGCCATGAAAATTACCACCGATCGCTTCACAGCCACCGTCGCCGCAGTTTCGCTGCTGCTTTGTTGTAACGCGTCGTCGGCCCTCGCCCAGTGCAGCCAGCCGGCGGCCAACGCCGGCCCCGTGGTTGCCGGTAACGGCTTTCCCCAGTATTTTGTTGATGCCAACGGCTTGGCACTCGAGCTGTGCCTCGACGTGGCCGACTGCATAGACCCGGCCGAGGATTCTTTTCTGCCCGATCCGCTGGCAGGCTTGTCTTTCCCCGGCAACTTTCCGGACGCGACCTTCTGGTGGTACGCCGACACACGTATCCCCCTGACCGGCGACGTGAACGGGCGTTTTATTGCCCACTTGATCGCCGGTTTTGACAACGAGACCGCCGTCGCCGGGGACCAGCTGAGCAGCGCCCGCATGCGCCTGACTTTCGCGGGCCTCCAACCGGGCGCCAGCTACACTGTATCCCACCCCTACGGTACCCAGACCATGGTGGCCGACGGCGGAGGCTCGATAGACGAGCTCGAACGCATCGACAGCCTCGTGGGTGGATCGACGCCCGCCGACTTCAGCATTGACGGCAGCAGCGTGGGGGCCTTCCTGGTGTTCAATGACCCCGACCCGGCCAAGGCGCCGCTGCCCGGCCACGTAGGCAATCCCGAGATAGCCCACCTGGTGACCGGCAGCCCCTGCGGACAGAACTACCTGCGCATCGAGGGGCCGGGATTGCCAGCCGGTGGCCTGCAGAGCGACGACTTTTTTGTGCTCGGCAAGCAGATCAACGTCTGCGGCAACGGCATCGCCGACACCGGCGAAGAATGCGACGACGGCAACACGGCCAACGCCGACTGCTGTTCTGATTCCTGCGTAATAGAAGACCCCACCCTGCTGTGCGATGACGCCAACGGCTGTACCGACGAAGTGTGCATACCCTCGAGCGGCTGCTTCAACGTCGATAACACCCTGCCCTGCGACGACAGCAGCGCCTGCACCACCACCGACACCTGCTCGGCCGGTGCCTGCGTGAGCGGGCCTCCGCTGGTCTGCGACGACGGCCAGTTCTGCACCGGCGTAGAAACCTGCGACCCGGCCTCCGGTTGCCAGGACGGCGTAGATCCCGACCCCAACGACGGCGTGGGCTGCACCAACGACAGCTGCGACGAGATAAACGACGTAATCGTCAATACGGTCAACAACGCGCTCTGCGACGACGGACTGTTCTGCACCGGCGTCGAGACCTGCAGTGCGACGCTCGACTGCCAGGACAACGCCGACCCCGACGCTGACGACGGCGTGGGCTGCACCGACGACAGCTGCGACGAGCTCAACGACGTAATCGTCAACGCCGTCAACGACGCTAACTGCGACGACGGACTGTTCTGCACCGGCGTCGAGACCTGCAGTGCGACGCTCGACTGCCAGGACGGCGTAGATCCCGACCCCAACGACGGCGTGGGCTGCACCGACGACAGCTGCGACGAGCTCAACGACGTAATCGTCAACGCCGTCAACGACGCTAACTGCGACGACGGACTGTTCTGCACCGGCGTCGAGACCTGCAGTGCGACGCTCGACTGCCAGGACAACGCCGACCCCGACCCCAACGACGGCGTGGCCTGCACTGTTGACACCTGTGACGAGGCGGTGGACGTACTGGTCAATACACCGGTCGATTCGGCTTGCGACGACAGCAACGTATGTACCGACAACGTTTGCGTGGTGGGCTCTGGCTGTGCGAACCCCGACAACACGGCCTCCTGCGAGGACGGCGACCCCACCACGTGGGAAGACCAGTGCGCGGGGGGGGCATGCGTGAGCGGTTTCTTCGCTTGCCCGATGTTTCCGCTCGACGGCTGCCACGCGCCATTCGTTGCCGGCAAGTCCGCCCTGTCCCTACGCGTGAGCGACGACGGCAGCAGGGACAGCCTGAAGTGGAAGTGGAAAAAGGGTGCGGCAACCTCGATAAGCGAGTTCGGCGATCCAGTAGACGGTGCCGACGGCTACGCGGTCTGCCTCTACGACGAGCTAGCAGATGTGCCCTACCTGGCTTCCGAGCAACTCGTGGATGCCGGCGGAACCTGTGCGGGCAAGGATTGCTGGAAGGGCACCGCTCGCCTGTTCAAGTTCAAGAACAAGACCGGGGATGGCTCTGACGGAATAACCAACCTGAAGATGAAGGAAGGAACCGACGGCAAGGCCTTCGTAGGCATCAAGGGCAAGGGCCCGGCGCTCGCCCTGCCCGCCTTGCCACTGCTGGTGGACAGTCAGCTGACCATGCAGCTGATAAGCGAGGCCACCGCTGGCTGCTGGGAAGCCGGTTACAGCGCTGGGAGCCTCAGCGTCGGCAACGGACGCCTGAAAGCCAAGTAATTACCCGCATACCAGGCCGCCCCCTCCAGCTGGCCGCTGTCCCCCCCCCCCGAGCGGGGGGACAGCAGCTTGACAAATAAGACATATCCTGCTTATATGTCTCACAACCGCTCGCCGCCCCGGACTGCCGCCGGGAGGCCCGTATGTTTGGAAAAATGCTACCCTCCGCCCTGCTGGGCGGACTCCTGCTTACGTTGGCGCTGCTGTACGCGGCAGGGCTGGCTTGCGCAGGCGGTACCCGCGTAGTGGCCAGCCTGGTGCCGGTCGTTACCACGCTCTCGGGGGGCACAGGCCATCCCACGATGGAACCAGGCCGGGTGATTCTCAAAAGCGGCGGAGCAAGCAAGGTAAAACTCCAGGGTGTGACCAATGCCCACGGCTCGCCGGTCACTACCGACAACTCACTACAACTGGTCGATGAGATGAGCGGCGACGAGTACATCGTCGTAGTCTCGGGCAGCTTTCCCGCCACCAGCACGGTCTACGAATTCAACATCCCCGTGGAGCTGAGAAACGGAAAAGGCAAGGCATCCGCGGATCGTTCTCCCCAGTACTGGCTGATCCCCGACATGGCCCACCGCGCGGCCGAATTTCACCTGATCGATGTCTACGAACCCCCCGCGCCCGAAGACGCACCGAACTGCCGGTCGGTAGTAGACGCTGGTGGCACCGTTATCGACGGCGCGCCAAATCCCTGTCGAAGCGGAAGACGACTGGCCAGTGTGGGCCTGCTTATCCCCTGACAATCGCGGGAACAGCGGAAGCGGTCAGCTCAGTTGAACATCCTTGGCCAACTTATGGCCGAGGATGTCGACGGCTTGCTCTACCATCTCATCCACGATTTCAGCCGCCGGTTTTATATCGTCGATGAGACCGCAGACCTGGCCGGCGAACGGACCAATATATTCCTGCCTGCCAGCGGCGTTGAACATGTCTACGAGCGCCGAAGCCAACAGCACCTGCACCGGAAAGGGCAAGGGCTCGAGGCCTGATTTTTCCCACAGGTCGTGGACGCCATTGTAGGTGGCCCGCGAGGTCTTGCCGGTGTAGAAATAGCCACGCCGCGTCTGCTCGTCGCCCGCGTCGACTATGGCCTGCTTCTGGTTCGCCAGCGCGCCACCCTCGGTGGACGCGAGAAATCGAGTGCCCACCCAGACCCCGACGCAACCCATGGCCAGCGCAGCCGCCAGCCCGCGGCCGTCGCCCACCCCGCCCGCAGCCAACACCGGCGTTGGTGCCGCAGCGTCGATGGCCTGTGGCCACAAGGCAAAAGAACCCACTCGCCCGGTATGCCCGCCGCCCTCGTGGCCCTGGGCCACCACCAGGTCGGCGCCCGAGGCGGCTATGCGACCGGCGTTCTTAGCGTTGCCCGAGATACCGAGCACCTTCATGCCGGCTGCGTGGGCGTCCTCGACCATGAAGCCCGGGTCACCGAGGCCCGAACAGAACAGCGGCACGTTTTCCTCGATGCACACGGCAATGGCCGCGCGCGGACGCGAAACCGTTGTGTTGCCGGTCATCGTGGTGTCGGTATCGGGAAGATCGAAGTCATCCTTTATCTTCATCAACCAGGCGTAGTGAGCCTCGGGCAGGGCCTTGGCCACCTCGCTCAGTGGCCGCTGGTCTTCCTCGGTTTCGGGCCTGTCACCGGCGCTCACGATCTGCCCGGGCAGGAGCAGGTCGACGCCGAACGGCCGGTCGGTGAGCTTGTGGATTTCGCGTATGGCCTGGCGCAAGGCGTCTACCGAAAAGCCAGCGCCGCCCAGCACACCAAGGCCGCCCGCCTCGGACACGGCCACCACCAGTTCTACGGGCGCGCCCGTGCATTCACCGATCAGACTCGGACCCATGCCGGCGCTCAGTATCGGGTAGTCGATGCCCAGCATGTCGCAGAGCCGTGTTCGCAATACTTTCTTCACGTAATGTCTCCAGGCCCCGGGCTGCCTTGACTACTCGGTGAGAGGGGAAAGGCGCGAATCTCGACCAGCGCGCCGGCAAAGGCCAGTGCCGAGATCCCGATGGCGGTCCACGCGGGGTAAGGCTCGGCCACGAAGCGATCCTTGACCGCGGGCGCAAAGTGATAACCGTCGTAGTGTGACTGCATGGAAGCCGGGATTACCCTATCGCTCATATTGATATCCTCGAAGGGCCGGCGCCAGGGCCGACAGGAGAAACTAGCCGCGCTCGGCGGTTATGCCAATAGCGCTTTGGGCTGGCCAGGAACTTGCCCGGCCCTGCAACTGGGTCTCTAGACCTGGCCCCGAGCCTCAAACGGCAGGGTCTTGAAGCGGCGCACGTAGTTGCCCTCGGCGTAACGGCCAGCGTCCGCGTCAACGCTGAAGTCAGGGCAACGCGCGAGTAGTTCGCCCAGGGCGACCCTGCCCATGAGCCTGGCCGCAGCAGCACCGATGCAGTGATGCTGACCGTAACCCAGCGCCAGGTGACGGGCGACGCTTCGACAGGGGTCGCAGTGGTCGGCGTCGTCGCCGAACTCGCGCTCATCTCTATTTGCCGAGGCGTAGAGCAACATCACCTTCCTGCCCTCCGGTATCGTACGTCCACACAGCTGCACGTCGCGGGTAGTCGTGCGAGCCAGGCCCTGCACCGGGCTGGTCAAGCGCAGGAACTCCTCTACCGCCGCCGGCAGGCCCGAGGGGTCGGCCGCCAGCGTCCGCCGCTGCTCAGGGCTGGCGGTGAGCAGTTCGGCGGCACCCGCCATCAGGCCCGTGCTGGTGTCGTTGCCGCCGGCCACCATCGTGAAGCCAAAGCCCAGCACGACCGCCATCGACAATGGCTCGCCGTTGACCTCGGCCGTGACCAGGGCAGAGAACAGGTCGTCGCCCGGGTCAGCGCGGCGTCGCTCGATCAGCTCGCTGAAGAGCTGGAACATTTCGCCCACCGCGTCCCTCGCCCGGTCTATCTCGCCCTCGGCGTTGGCCGCCACTATGGCCTCGGACCAATCGTCGAAGCGTTCGCGCACCGACTCGGGGACCCCGAGAAAATGACCCACGACCCGGCTGGGAATGGGCTTGAACAGCTCGGCAA
The DNA here is from genome assembly GCA_014382245.1 of Pseudomonadota bacterium. Lineage (GTDB taxonomy): Bacteria > Desulfobacterota > Binatia > UBA1149 > UBA1149 > UBA1149. The sequence goes on from JACNKC010000068.1 coordinate 60,481, forward strand.
CGATGTCGCCACTGCCCATCTCGCGAAGTTTTTCGATGCGCTCCACGGCCAGGTCACGCACCAGTTCTTCGATGGCCCTCACCCTGGCCGGGGTGAACTGTTTTACGCCGAGCTTGCGCACCACGTTGTGGGCAGGCGGATCCATCATCACGATGGGGGCCTCAAGGCCCAGCTCTTCCATCTCGCTGTAGTCGACAGTCAGGCCGCTGGCCGAAGAGAAAGTGGTCGCGTCTGTAACCGCAGCGAACACTTCGGCAAAACGCGAAAGAACCCAGTAGTCGCCTTCCTCAACCAAATGCACCGGGTCGTGGTCTCGCAGCGCGCGGTACATGGGGAAGGGATTCCGCCAGCCCTCACCACTGCGAAGCTCGAATCGCGCCGCCTGCTGTCCTGGAGAACTGGTCCGCTGGTCCATGCCCTGTTCCTCCCTCGCCCTGCCTTCCAGCACATACTGCAGGAGCAGGACAGCGACAAGGCCCCACGGCAAGGGCTTTCTATCAACCATCGTTGTGGGCTATAAGATGCGGCTGCCCGCCCCGACGGCGGGACTCCTGGAGGAAACGAACACATGCACGGTGGCAAACTGGTAGCGAAGGCCCTTAAACAGGCGGGGGTCGAAGTGGTCTTCACTCTTTCCGGTGGACACGTGATGGCGATCTACGATGGTTGCCTCGACGAGGGAATAAAAGTCGTCGACGTGAGACACGAGCAGGCCGCCGTACACGCGGCCGACGCCTGGGCGCGGCTGAATCCCGGCAAGGTGGGCGTCGCCATACTCACCGCCGGCCCCGGTGCCACCGACGGCGTGACCGGGCTGGCCAACGCCTGGCGGGCCAACTCACCCATACTCGTTTTCGGGGGGCAGGGACCGCTGGCCAACCTGCGCAAGGGCTCGCTGCAGGAAATGGATCACATCTCGGTCATGCGACCTATAAGCAAGTGGGCCGAGGCCTGCTACGCCACCGACCGCCTGGGTGAATACGTGGAAGAAGCCATACGCCACGCGTTGTCGGGCAACCCGGGGCCGGCTTACATTGAAATCCCCATGGACGTACTGGGCGGACCGGTGGACCTCGACACGGCCTACTGCCCCGCCCCGCTGCCCACGCCGCAGGTCAGGCCGGCCCGCGAGTCGGTGCGCGAGGCCGTAACGATGCTGGCGGCTTCAAAGCAGCCCATGATAATGGTCGGCACTGGCGTCAAGTGGTCCAACGGCCGCGAGTCGCTGGGCCGCTTTCTCGATGCCGTTAAGATGCCTGCCTTCTGCAACGGCATGGGTCGCGGGCAGGTCGACCACGACTCGCCGTGGTTCTTCAACCGCACTCGTCGCGACTACCTCGAGCAAACCGACTGCGTGGTCCTGGCGGGTTCGCTGCTGGACTTCCGCATGCGCTTCGGTGCCTCGATCCCGGCGACGACAAAAATCATACAACTCGATCTCGACGCCGTGCAGATCGGCCAGAACCGCAGGGCCGACATAGGCCTTGTGGGCAACCTTGGGCTTACCCTGCAGACCATGCTCGAGGTCATGCAGGAAGACGATGTCAGCATGGACTGGTCAGGCGTCGTGGAGACCTGGCGAGCGAAAGAGGACGAGGCCGAAGAAACCATGCGCACACGGCTCAACTCCGACGAGGTACCGATCGACCCGCAACGCTTGTGCCGCGAGATAGCCGACTTCGTGGACGACGACACCATAGTGATCGGCGACGGCGGCGACATAGTGGCCCAGGCGGCCAAGGTCATAAAAGTGCCCAAGAACGGAGCGTGGATGGACCCGGGCCCGCTGGGTACGCTGGGCGTGGGCATGCCGTTTGCGCTGGCCGCGCAGCTGGCCCACCCCGACAAGCGCGTACTCATCGTCTACGGCGATGGAAGTTTCGGGCTGAACGGTTTCGAGTTCGATACAGCGGTGCGATTTGGCCTCCCCATCGTTGGCATCATAGGCAACGACCAGGCCTGGGGGCAGATGCTCAGGCCCCAGGCCGGCCTGTTCGGCGAGGACCGGCTGGTGGCCACCGAGCTGGCGGCCACCCGTTACGACAAGGTCGTCGAGGCCCTGGGCGGCCACGGCGAGCTGGTGACCGAAGCTGACCAGATCCGACCCGCCCTTGAGCGGGCCTATGCCAGCGGTAAGCCAGCTTGCGTGAATGTCATGATGCGACAGGACCGCGAGTTCTCTGGCGGCATCTACGTCTGACCGGCTGGCGGGGCTCAGGCCGCGTGGCCGCGTTCGGCCTCGACCAGGGATTCGGTCGCGACCGAATCCTCAGGGTATCCTGCCGCCTCGCGCCTCTTTTCGCGGTGCCAGTGCATGGCCAGCGCGGCCGGCAGTACGGTCAGCGCACCCAGGCAGGACAACGCCATGTTGGCCGCTATCAAGCGACCGAACTCCGCGTTGCTCGGCGACGATGAGAACGCCAGCACCATGAAGCCCATGACGACCACCGCTCCGTTGAAGACAATCGCGCGCCCGGTGCTGTGCATGGCTTCGATGGTGGCCGCCCTCACGTCGGCCGCGCGCGCCACCAGGGCTCGGAAGCGCGACATGAGATGAATCGAGTAGTCTATGCCTATGCCCAGGGCGATAGCCGTTATCATGGCCTTCTCCGGACCCAGTGGCACCCCGGCCGCGCCCATGACGCCAAAATTAACCACGGCAGTAAAGGTCGACGGCATCATGCAGATGATCGCGTCGGCCACCGAGCGAAAGAGCACGGCCATGGCCAGGAAAATGAGCACCCCGGCGACGCTCACCGACCAGACCTGGCTGTAGAATACGTTGTCCATGACGATCTTGAGCATGCTGGCCGAGCCCGTCACGTTGGCCTGCTCCACCAGCGGACGCACGTGCTCGTCGAGCAGCGCCTCGGCCTCGCGGTGTACGTCGTGGATCACCGCCAGGCTGTCGGTGCGAAGCAGCACCGTGGCGTTGGCGCGCCGGTAGTTGTAGTCCACCATCTCGTCGAATTCGTCGGGGCTGGCCGACATGGTGTAGAGCAACAGGTACTGCGCTATCAGTTCACGGGTATCGGGCACGCGCAGCTCGCCGGGCCGGTCCTCGTTCATGGCCTGGTTCATGCGCTTGACGTACTCAACCAGTGAACGGGTGTCGCCCACGTACTCCTTCTCGGCGAGCCGGGTAAGCACGGTGTCGATGGCGAGCATGACCTCGGGCTCCTTCACCCCACCGTCTACGCCGCTGTCTACGAGCAGGTGCAGCGGCACGGTGCCCCCGTGGCGCTTGCGCAGTATGCGCTCGGCCTCCAGCACCGGGGTGCCCTCCTTGAGACTCTCCACCCACGAATAGTCGATACGCAGCGTTGAAGCGCCGGCGACCCCGAGCAGCACCACGACCACAAAACCCCGGACGACCCCCAGGCGATGTGTCTCGAGCCAGCCACCCAGCCGGCCCAGCGTGCGAGGCAGCAAAACCTCGTTGGAACGTGACACCGAGGTAGAGGGCAGGCGCAGCCAGCTGAGCAAGGCGGGCAACAGGGTCAGCGAGCAGGCCATGGCGACCAGTACGCCCAGGGCCACCGAAAATCCGAACACCCGGTAAACGGTCATGTTGCCGGCGATCAAGCCACCGAAACCGGCTGCCGTTGTGACCGAGGTGAGCACCACCGGCCGCCACATCTCTTTCATGGTGCGTACTACAATGGATTTGTTCTCACCCCCGTCACTGGAGTGATGCACGTAGCGGTCGAGTATGTGTATGCCGTCGGCACAGCCTATGGCCATGAGCAAGGGTGGCACCATGGTGCCGGCGATATATATGGGCAGGTCAAACATGGCTTGCACGCCAAAAGCCCAGGTCACCGATACGGCTACCACGAGCAGGGGTAGCAGCACGCCGCGCACGGTCAGCATGGCGAGCGCAACGCCGATAAGAAGCAGCGGCAGCGGATCAAACTGGCCCTGTTGCACCCACTGCCAGGTACCCACCAGCACACAGCCCATGGTTATCCTCAGGGCGAGGCGCGGCATCGAGATAGTTCGGAAGCAGAAGAACAACACCACGAGCACCGCCAGCAACGCAAGCGGAACGAGTCTTGCCAGGTCCTGCGACATCTGCCGGCCGTAAGTGTGCTCGATGACTACCGTACCCGCCGGTAGCAGGCGGGCACCGGGGATACGGGTGTCGGCAAGAATCTCTTCGACCTGCTCCCAGACCTCCAGTGGATCGGTACCGTGGCCGTGGAAAGACTTGACCAGTATCATCGCCACCGCGCCATCGCGCGAAACCAGCCGGTCGAGAAGGACGGGGTTGCGAAACACGCGCTCGCGCAGACGGTCGACCTCGGCCTGGGTCGAAGGTGCTTGCTCGAACAGGGGTTCGACCTCCAGCCCCGCCTCTGTTCCCTCGATCACGTCGACCGTAGAGATGCTCGTGACCGCGCCCTCCTCTACCGAGGGCAGCGCCTGCAGCCTGTCGGTGAGACGCGCTATCGCGCCGATTATGCCCGGGGTAAAAACCCCTCGCTCTCCGTCGGCTTCCAGCGCGACCAGGATGTTGCGGCCCAGCCCGAAGTCATCCTCGGCCTGTTGCCAGAAAGTACGCACCGGGTGATCATCGGGCACGTAGGCCTCGGTGTCGGGCTCAAGGCGCAGACCGGGTAGCTGCAAGGCCAGGAACAGTGTTGCCCCGGCCCATGCCAGGACAATGACTAAGCGATAGCGGATTACCTTCTCAAACATGCCGTTTTTCCTTCTGCGGCGGCATGACGCGCTGCGAACCCTCTCCGCACGCGCCTTTACGTGAACATGGTCGGCTATTGACAGGGCATTGTCAAAGGGATTGAATCGATATTCACAAATGAAGAGTCATTCAGCAAGCGTAGCGACGGCCGTCAGCCGTGTGCAGAAACGACGGGATGACGCCCGTCAGAGGGTGCTGGAGTCGGCCACTTCCCTGTTTGCAGAGAACGGTTTCGCCGAAACATCCATAGCCTCGATAGCCCGTGAGGCCGACGTATCGGTAGGCGGCTTCTACAACCTGTTCGACAGCAAGGAAGCCCTGTACCGCGAAATGGTGATCAACCGCACGCAGGAATTCTACGAGAGCCTCAGGCAGGCACGCAACTCCGGCGGCAACCCGGTCGAGCGCCTGCAAAAGGTGATGGTCGAAAAACTCGTCCTCTTCCAACAGGAAGCCGACGCCATCCACGTGCACTTGAGCGTCAACCCGGGCGCACGCATGTCGTTGATCTCGAGTTTTCCCGAACAGGCTCGGCTTACTTTCGAACGGGGCATGTCCGAAACCGCGGCCGTCATCAACGAAGGGATACGCGACGGCCTGTTCGCGCCCCAGGACGCGCTTCGCGCTGCGGCGGCCATAGATGCGGTGAGCACCGCCCTCTACCTCGCCCACCTCGAGGATCCCGCTGCCAACAACGCCGCCCGGGTATTGGCCGACGTCCAGCGCTACACGGGGGCCATGCTCAGGTCCGAAACTTCGCCGGGGGAATCACCAGGCCACAGCAGAAACAGGGAGACAGCAGGATGAGAACGACACGGATGTCAACGAGAACGTTGGGAGTACTTGCAATATCGGCGATAGCGGCCTCCTTTTTTGCCGCGATACCCGCCCACGCGGCCGAAATGACGGCCAAAGAAACAGCCAAGGCTTCAGACGATGCCAGGCGTTCAAAAACCGAGCACCAGGTCATGACGATGACGCTCACCAACAAGCGCGGCCAGTCTCGCGTGCGCACTATCGAGGGCTGGTCAAAGGAGCTGAGTGACGTCGAGGAGCACCGTTTTTCGCGATTCCTCAAGCCCTCGGACGTGCGCAACACCACCCTGCTGAGCTACGACTACAACGACGAACGCGACGATGACACCTGGCTGTACCTGCCCGCCCTCAAAAAAATAAAGCGCATCCTGTCGTCAAACAAGAAAGACTATTTCATGGGCTCGGACTTCACCTACGAGGACATGGAAAACATCGACATCGTAAACTGGAACTACAGCTTCGCGGAGCCGGAGACCTTTGCCGGCGAGCCCTGCTGGGTAGTGGAGGCGGTGCCCGCCAATGAAAAGGAAGCCGGTGAGACCAGTTACTCAAAGACTGTCAGTTGGATAGCCAAGAGCGACATGCTCAGCCGCAAGGGCGAGTACTGGGACAAAAAGGGGCGCTTGGCCAAGCGCCTGCTGATAGAAGACATTCACCCCACCTCTGACAGTGACCCCCGCCCGCGCGGACACCGCATGATCATGAGCAACCTGATCACCGGGCACAACACCATACTCGAAATGAACACGCTGGAGCTCGACGTCGAGGTCAAGCCGGGGCTGTTCAGCCAGAGGAGTCTCAGGCAGTGAAACGGCGACCCACAGTTGCCGGTCTATTGGCCCGGGCCGCGTTGCTGGTGGCGTCCTGTACACTGGCCCTGCCGCTGACCGCGACAACCGCCGGCGCCTCCCCGGTGGTAACCGGTGTAAAATCGTCTACCAGTGCGACTCGAACCCGGGTGGTATTAGACCTTAACGGCCCGGTTTCCTTTAAATGGGGGCAACTGCGCGCCGACCCCTCGCTGGGCCGACCCTCGAGGGTCTGGGTAGACCTGTACGGGATAACAAACGGCGGTGGCATCGAGACTGCCTTGGTATCCAACGACACCCGCGTGCTCAGGATGAGGGCTTCGCAGAATCGACCCGACAAGGCTCGAATTGTTTTTGATCTCAGGGCCCCCGTGCGCCCGACTATTTTTACCCTGCCTCCCGACGGCGACAGGCCCGACCGATTGGTGGTAGACCTGCTCGACGGCGCGGTGGTGATACGGGAAAAAGCTGTCCCCTCGCCGCCCCCCACGGAAACAACCATCGTCGAGGACCCCGCTACCGCCCGGCAGGTGCGACAGCGTGCGGCGGTCATTGCAGACATGGAGGCCGTGCTCGAGCAGGCCTCCACGAGCGCGACACCCGGCGCTTTCGGCAAACAGCTGCCCACAGCCAGCAGCATCGAGGCCGCCCCCTCCCGGGCCACCCCGGCGCCAACACCCGCGACAAAAAAGAAAATTTCCCCCATCGACCTGGACTTCAGCACCCTCGGCTACTTGCAGGACTCGGTGGCCCCCAGCCTCGATGACCCCGACGAGCTCTTGTTCCACCGGCAAACGCTGCACATGGAACTCGAAGGTTACACCGGCGGCGGCCACATGCTGCGGCTGGCGGCTGACGTCTACCGTGACGACGCCTCCTTCCAGGACGACTCGACGGTAAAATCGCGCCTGCGCGAGGCTTACCTCAGGCTGCGCTTTGACAAGGTAGACCTTCGCCTGGGTCGCCAGCAGATCGCCTGGGGAGAAGCCGACGGTGCGATAGTGTCGGACCAGGTTTCGCCCTTTGACCTGACCAACTTCATCGTCCCCGAGTTCGACGAGATAAGGCTGGGCGTGGATGGAGTGACCCTGGACTACTACTTCGATGATGGCAGCGACCTGCAGCTGCTGTGGCTCGGGCGTTTCACCAGCCCTGACTTCCCCGACCTTGCCTCGCCCTGGTCCTTCGTGGACCCCGGCGCGCTGGGAGGGCTGACGCTGTTACCGGCCGAGAAGCCGGCCGCGAGCTTCGCGAACTCTGAGTTCGGCCTGCGCTACAGCCGTCACCCACTGGCGGCCGACTGGTCGATCGGCTACCTCAGGAGCTGGGACGACCGCCCTTCGCTGGCAATCGACCCTCTATCGGGCACTGCTACCCCGCGCCACGAACAGTTTGACCTGCTGACCTTCAACGTGGTGCACCCGAGAGGAAATCTCCTCTACCGGCTGGACGCGGCCTTCGAAAATAACAGGATGTTATCGGTCTCACCGCTGGCAGCACCCGAAACAGCCTCCCTGGGTTTCCGCACCCGCCAGGACGTGGCCCGCGTGCTGTTGGCGCTCGACACCAAGCCTGACTTCGAGTGGTGGGAACAGGCCGATGCGAGCCTGCAGCTGGTGCATGAACAGGTCATCGACCCTCACTCCGCGCTGCTCGGCCCGCGAGAAACCGACCACGTGGGACTGCGCCTTTCGGGAGCCTGGATGGCCGAAACGATCAAGCCATGGCTGTTCACGATGGTCAATGTCAGGGGCAACGACGCCTGGCTGCAGGCCAAGGTTGATTACCAACCCTTGGACAACTGGAAGTTCTCGGCCGAGTACGACGCGTTCTTCGGCCATGCCTACAACCCGATGGCACGCACTGGTGGAACCTTCGGCCGCTTTGATCGCAACGACATGCTGCTGTTCACCGTGCGGCGCAGTTTCTGAGAAACCGTTTTCCGGTAGAGGAAAAAACTACTGTATCACCGCTTAACAAACCTCGTCGTCTCGCACCCCCTGCCAATCCTGCTGGCCACCTTGCTGCTGACCGGCTGGTTCGCCTGGCAGTTGCCATCGATCAGAACCGACAGCGACGCGCGTTCCTACCTGGGCAAGGACGACCCGGTCGGCCAAGCGCTTGACCGCATGGAAGATATCTTCGGCGAGCAGGACCTGTTCATGATCCTGGTCCTTCGCCGTGACCACCGCGACGGCATCTACAATCCATCCACGCTGGCTCTCATCCGCGAAATCGGCGAGTGGCTCGAGCAGCAGGACGAGTTCGAAACCTCCTTGCCCTCGGACCTCAGGTCGCTGGCCACCGTAAACAACATCGTCGGCAGTGACAGCGGTTTGCTCGTGCTCCCCTTCATGGACGAGATCCCCGCCAACCGGGACCAGTCGCTGGCACTTCGCCGGGTGCTCGACGCCGACCCGGTTTACAGCGGGTCGTTGGTATCTGCCGATGGCAAGGGTGCCACCATAATGGTCAGGCGGTCGGCGGCAGGAAGCCTTAACCGACAGGGCGCCTCCAGGAAACTGGAAGCCTACGTCAACAAGTTGTCTTCCGACGGCCGCCCCGAGACCTTCCACCTCGCGGGGCGACCAATCATTGAAGGCATCTTCGATGAAAACATGCGCAGCGACACGCGCAACATGCTGCCCGCGGTGGTAGGCCTGGTCGGCATAATGCTGTGGCTGACATTTCGCAGCGTACGCGGGGTGCTGCTGCCGTTTGCAGTCATACTGGGAACCGAGCTGTGGACCATGGGCGCGCTGGCGGCATTAGACCACCCCATCTACCCGATCACGACCATCCTGCCGGTGATCCTGGTGCCCATAGCGGTGGCCGATTCCATCCATCTTCTCAGCCGCTACTACGATGCCCAGGTCGAGAACCCGTCGCTCGACCGAGAGGCCGTCGTCCGCCTGACCATGCAGGAAATGGCTTCCCCTGTACTGCTGACATCGATCACCACGGCGGTTGGCTTCAGCGCCATGTCGGTCTCGAGGCTGGTACCCGTTTTTGAGTTCGGCCTGGCAGCGGCCAGCGGAATAATGGTAGCGCTGTTGCTCACGCTGGTACTGATGCCTGCAGTGCTGATGCTGTTGCCACTGCAGCCCGGCCGTGGCCGCTCGCGAAACAGCTTGCTCGACCGCAGGTCGTGGCTGGTGCGGCAGCTCACCGGGTCGGCCGTGCTCGTGAACCGCAACCCCTGGGTCACGCTTGCGCTGTTCGCCCTGTTGTCGAGCGTGGGCGTGTTCGGCATCCGACTGGTCACGGCCGACAGCTCCATGGTCAGCCAGTTTCCACCCGGCCACAGGGTAAGAGCCGCCAGCGATGTAGCCGACCTCTACTTTGCCGGTGGAACAACCACCGACATACTGATCGATAGCGGTAGCGAAGGGGGAATGAAGGACCCTGCCCTGCTCAAGGCCATGGCCTCGGTACAGGATGGGCTCGAGGAAATGGAGCTGGTGGGAGACAGCTTTTCGCTGGCCGACCTCGTGGCGCGAATGCACGCCGTCATGAACGGCCTGCCCAACGGTAGCCGGGAGATGCCGGCAGACAGCGAGCTCGTGGCCCAGTACCTTCTCTTGTACTCGATGTCGGGCAGCCCCGGAGACACCGAAGCCCGGGTAGCCTACGACTACCGCTACGCCCGCCTGCGAACCTTCCTGCGCGACCCGGGCACTACGGCGGCCCGGCAGGTGCTCGAGCGCAGCAACGAGCTGGTGTCGCTTCACTTTGCTGACCTGCCCGACGCCAGCGCCGTGGCGGCCGGTGGAGCACAGTTTACCACCACGCTGGAAGAAGCCATTATCTCGGGCCAGTTCATGACCGCATCTATCTGCCTGCCGGTGCTGGTCGCGATCGGTTTCCTCGTGTTCAGGAGCCTTGTGATGGCGCTGCTGCTGGTGGCACCGGTGGCCTTCGCCGTCCTGCTCACCTACGGCGCGCTCGGCATTGCCGGCATCCCCACCGACTTCGGCATTGCCGTGCTGAGCGGGATCACACTGGGGATCGGCGTCGATTTCTCGGTGCACTACCTGCATCGCTACCGCGAGTTGCGAAACCGCGGCATGGAGCACGAAGGCGCCAGCGTTCTCACCGCCGCCACGGCCGGTCGCGCGCTGTTTTTCAACGCGGTGGTGCTGGTCGGAGGCTTCCTCGTCCTGCTGGGAGCTCGCTTCTACCCGCAGGTAAAACTCGGCTTGTTGGTGACGACGACCATGGTGATCTGCTACGTCTACACCCTTTATCTCTTCCCGGCAGCGCTGGGGCTTTTTGCGGCCGAGCGATCGCAAGCCGGGAAAGAAAGCGTATGAAACGAGCCTGGCAACGCTACGTCGACGCGGTTATCCGCAGACCGCTGGTGGCACTGCTTGTCGCGCTTGCCGCCACGGCCTTCATGGCCGCCGGCCTGCCGCGCGTATACATCGACAGCGACGCGAGGCAGTTTCTCCCCGACGAGGACATAGCCCGCGACAACCTGGCTTACATCGAAGAAGTTTTCGGCGATGTCAGCCTGCACATGATAGCCGTGCTCAGGCCCGACCACCCCGACGGCGCCTTCAACCCCGAGACGCTGGCGCTTGTGAGCCAAATTACCAGCTGGCTGCAGGAACAGCCCGAATTTGAAACGGCCGTCAACTCGGACCTGAGATCGCTGTCCACTGTAAACGACGTGCGCGGTACCACCGAGGGCATGGAAGTGGAGCCCTTCATGGAGCTGGCTCCCGATGATCCCGGGCAAGCCCGGCGGCTGAGGCAAGCCATACGAGACAACGGCATGTTCGAAGGAACCCTGGCGGCCCTCGACGATAAGGGCACCCTGATAATGGTGCGCGAGTCCGAGCAGGGTCACGCCGACCAGGCCGGCTCCTACCTGAAGCTCAAGGCCTACGTAGATGGGCTGACGCAAGCTGGTCACCCCGAGCAGTTCTTCCTCGCCGGCCGCCCGGTGATCGAAGGAATCTTCTACATCGCCATCCCCGCCGAGGGCCGTCGCCTCCTGCCCTTCGTGCTTGCGGTGATCAGCCTGCTTGTGCTGTTGTCGTTTCGCACGCTGCGCTCGGTGGGAATATGCCTGGCCGTCATCGCCGCAACCGAAATATGGACCTTCGGTTTCCTCGGCTGGTGGGGGCACCCGATGTACACCATCAGCTCCATACTGCTGGTCGTGCTCGTACCCATAGCCGTTGCCGATTCGATACACCTGCTCAGTCGCTACTACGACGCGCAGGTCGAGTCGCCCGATGCAGCGCGCGATGAGATCGTGCGCGTAACGATGATGGACATGGGCCCTCCCGTGCTGCTTACCTCGGTGACCACGGCGGTAGGTTTCCTGTCGACCTCGATGTCATCGATGGCGCCGCTGCGCGACTTCGGCGTGCTCGCCGCGGTGGGGGTCACGGCCGCCTTCGTGCTCACGCTCCTGCTCATTCCTGCGCTGTTTGCCCTGTTGCCGCTGAAAGCGCCTCGTTTTGCAGGGCGCAGCAGCCTGCTTGATGACAACAGCCTCAGCGTGCGCCTGTTCGCTGGCGTGGCGCGCACGGCGTCACGGCGAAGGAGCTGGGTAGTACTCGCTTTCGCCGCACTGGTGGCGGGCGGAATCTTTGGTGGCAGCATGTTGACCGTGGACAGTTCGCGCATAGCCCAGTTTCCCCCCGGCCACGAGATCAGGGACGCCGACGACGCGGTAAACGCCCACTTCTCGGGCAGCAGCATACTCGACATTGTGATCGACGGCGGCTCGGTCGACGCCATCAAGGATCCCGCGCTGCTCGCCGCCATGCTCGAAATGCAAAGGCGAATGGACGAGCTCCCACAGGTGGGGGGATCGTTGTCGCTGGCCGAGCTCGTGGCGCGCATGAACCGGGTCATGCACGGCGACGACCCCGACGAGGCCCGGATACCCGGCTCGCGTGAGCTCGTGGCCCAGTACCTGTTGCTCTACTCCATGTCGGGTGATCCCGGCGATTTTGACGACATGGTCGACTACGACTACCGCCACGCCCGCATGCAGGTGTTCGTCAACCGTACTGGCACCGCCTGGGCAAAAGCTACCCTGGAGCAGGCAAAGACCCTCGCCGATGAGCTGTTCAACGGACCGGGTCTGCCGTCGGCAAAAATCATATTCTCGGGTGACTCCCAGCTGAGTTCGCGGATGGAAGTGCATGTCATAAACGACCAGGTCCGGGCGCTGGCCATATGCCTGCCCCTGCTGACCCTGATCTGCTGGGCGGTATTCGGCCGGTTTCCGCTGGGCCTGCTCGCGGTGGCGCCTGTAAGCTTCGCGCTGCTGGCTGCTTACGGGGGCATGGGGTTTTCTGGAATCCCGGTAGACATCCCCATTGTCATGCTCGGCGGCATGACGCTGGGAATAGGCATCGACTTCGCCATCCACTACCTCCACCGTTACCTCGGAGAGAGGCGCGCAGGTGTCGCGCACGAGCAAGCGGCCGTGGTTACAGCGGTCACGACCGGGCGCGCGTTGTTCTTCAACGCGGTGGTGCTCCTGGCAGGCTTCCTGGTGTTGCTCGCCGCCGATCTCTACCCACAGATCAAGCTGGGCGCGCTCACCACCATCACCGTCGCGGTGTGCTACCTGGTGTCGATACTTCTGTTCCCGGCCACGCTCACACTGCTGGTGCGTATTCCGCGTTCGGCGGGAACAGGTCAATCGAGCAAGGGCAGCAGGTAGGGCCACAGGGTCTCTGCCGGGCGACGGTGCCCTTCGCGGTTGGGGTGCACGCCGTCGGCAACGTTGAGAGTCGGATCTCCAGCTACCCCCGCGACCAGGTCCACCAGCAGCGGAGCCGAACTGAGACGGGCGACGTCTCTGTACACGGATTCTGCCTCTCCCCCCGAGCGCAACTCGAAAGGCGGAAACAGGGTCCCCGCTATCAGAACCCCGGAGCCCGCCGCCTGGAAACGCTCAACGATCTCGGCGAGATCGTTCGTCCAGACATCCGACGGCACCCGCCGGAACACGTCGTTGGCCCCCAGCTCAACAACGACCACCGCTGGCGGCTCCCGCAGAAACTCCGGCAGGCGCGACAAGGAACCGCCGGTCAGTTGGCACCCGGGCCGTTGGCCGACGCGCCCGCGGCGCTAAGCTTGCGATGGTCCCAGCTCGTGGTCTTCTCGGGGTGGAACACCAGCGCGACCCTCTTGCGTACGGCCTCTACCACGTGAGGCCGGGAAAGATCTTCGGGAATATCCTGGTACTTGTTAGCCGACCTTACGCCGATCTCCACGCACAGATCCTGGTCGTCGATGACGTCGTAGTGGCCGCGCTGGAAAACTCCGCGCAGGGTACCGTAGGTATCACCGTCTTCGATCAACGCCGACCCCCGCGGGTCGCGCCGCAGGTTGACGACTTTCTGTGAAGCCCCGTAGGTGTGCATCGAGACGAGTCCGTCAACCAGCGAGTACCACATGGGCATCATGTGGGGTACGCCGTCGTGGTTATTGCTGCCAACTATCACCGTCTGTGCGTTCTCTATGAACGCACAGATTTCTTCTTCGGTGAGCGCGATGCGGTCGCGTACGTTGCCCATGAATGTGGTGTTCTCCTGTTTTCCGAACGATCAGTCCATGAAGTCTTCGAGCTCCTGCAGTTCCTGCTCGAAACCGCTGTCGCTCAGGTCGTCGTCGAGGTCGTCTCCGAGTGCACCGTCTTCCATTGCCCCGTCGTCAAACTCCTTTTCGATCTGCAAGTCACGCTCGGCCTGTTCGCGGAACGCTCGCTCAGCCGAGGTCTCGCCCTCTACGCGCGAGGGGGGGGCCACCATGCGGGGTTTTTCGATCTGCGGCCAGTCGTCGTCCAGGAAGGGGTCGGGTAGCATCAGTTCATCGCGCTCGCCCTGCCCCGCCCCCGGCGCTTGGTCGTCAACGTAATCCGCCAGGGAAACTGGCGCCAGCCACAGGGCGGCAAGTAAAAGCGCGCAGATTGTCAGCCGGGCCATGCCTCAGGGTACCCCGACGGTGGCCATCGTACCAGCAGCTTCTGTCCACTAACTGGCCCCTGGACGGGGAAAAGGCCCGGCGCCTCCCTTCAGGCCACGAAAATCGCGTCGCTGTGCCAGCTGTCGCTGATCCGCCCGTTGTCCATGTTTACGTCGGGTATGTAGTTGCGCAGCATGCGCACCTTTGACAGCAGCCTGAAGGTCGATACGTCCTCTATCGCCTTCTTTCCGTGGTTGGATTTGAGCGCGGGCAGTATTTCTTCCTGGAATCGCTCAACGATATCGGCGTCCGACACCCCGTCAATGATCATCACCAGGGCCACCCGGCCGTCGATCTCGGCCACGTGGGACTCGTAGACCGAGCGGGTGAATACGGTCACGACCTTGGGCTCGCGGTTTATTTCTTCGAGAAAGCGGCTGAGCCGCACGTCGACCTCAAAGCGGATGATGTACATGTGCCGGCACTGAAAATGGCCGGTACCCGACTCGCCCATATCGAGTTCGGTGAAATAGCGCAGAAGTTGGTCCTGCTCCATGCGTGCGCGCTTCCGGCTGACCGTCCGCACCGGGATTCGGTTCTGTTCGCCGAGCTTGTTGTCCGACAAGCGGGGGTCGCGGACCAGGGCGCGGACGATCTTCAACTCCTGGGCATCGAGTATACGCGGGTCGGTTTTTCGTCTAGTCATGGGTAACAAACTGACGAATAACCGGTGTTCTGTCAACCCTTTGGCCTGAACTGGTCATTCTAGCTTGGCTATTGACAGATTCCCTACTTTCTACTAGCTTTCTTGTCTCGGCCGGAGCGCGTAGCACTCGAGCAACCGGCGCGGACAGAGCTAATGAGACAACTCAGCGACGGCAGCATACCTTCTCTCTACCTCCCGGAGACCGAGCACGACGCCTGCGGTATCGGTTTCCTCGCCCGCCTGGACAACGTACCCACCCACGACCTGATCGAAAAAGCCTTATCGGGACTCCATAACCTCGACCACCGCGGCGCGTCGGGCTGCGACCCGGAGTCGGGTGACGGAGCGGGCGTGCTCATACAGGTGCCCGACCGTTTTCTGCGCAGCCGCGCTGACCAACTGGGAATCACCCTGCCCCCGGCCCGGGAATACGGCGTCGGCATGTTGTTCCTGCCCCGCGAAGCCGCCGAGCGTAGCCTCTGCGAAGAAATCGTGGCCAGCGCCGCCAGGAGCGTCGGCCTCGAAGTGCTCGGCTGGCGCGAGGTCCCCTTCGACGAACAGCACTGCGGCAGCACGTCGCTCACGACCAGGCCTGATTTTGCCCAGGTCTTCGTGGGTAAGAACGGGCTCGAACTCGACGAGGAATCATTCGAGCGCAAGCTCTACACCATGCGCAAGGTGGCCGAGAACAAGGCGGCAGCCGCCGGCGGCGCCTCGGCGAGGGATTTCTACCCCAGCAGCCTGTCCTGCCGCACGCTGGTCTACAAGGGCATGCTGCTCACCGGCCAGCTGTCCAGGTTTTACCCCGATCTCGCCCAGGGAGACATGGAATCGGCCCTGGCGCTGGTGCACTCGCGCTTCAGCACCAACACGCTTCCCGCCTGGAGCCTGGCGCAACCGTTCCGCTACATGTGCCACAACGGCGAGATCAATACCCTGCGCGGCAACATCAACTGGATGAATGCCCGCGAAAAGCTGTTCGAATCATCGACCTTCGGGCCCGAGCTCGAGCGCCTGCTACCGATAGTGAAGCCCGGCCAGTCCGACTCGGCCACCTTGGACAACGCGCTGGAGCTTCTGTTCCAGACCGGCCGTGAACTGCCCCACGCCGCCATGATGATGGTGCCCGAGGCCTGGGAAAAGCACGACGACATGGACCAGCAACGCCGCGACTTCTACCGCTACCACGGCTGCCTGCTTGAACCCTGGGACGGACCGGCCTGCATTCCCTTCACCGACGGGCACCGCGTGGGTGCCATACTCGACCGCAACGGACTGCGCCCCTCGAGATACCTCGTGACCAAGGACGGACTGGTGATCGTCGCGTCGGAAACGGGGGTGATCGACGTAGCCCCCGAGAACGTGGAGCGCAAGGGACGCCTGCAACCGGGCCGAATCTTTCTCGTTGACCTCGACGAGCACCGCATCATCGACGACGAGGAGGCCAAGGCTGCCATGGCGGCACGCCTGCCATGGGGAGAATGGCTCGAGAGGAACGTCGTCGAACTCGACGAGCTGCCCGAGCCCGGCGGGCTGCCGGCAACGATCACCGGCGGCGAGCTGAAGACCGCCCAGAAGCTGCATGGCTACACCCGCGAAGAACTCAAGGTGCTGCTGCTGCCCATGGCCCGTGACGGCCAGGAGCCGTTGGGCTCGATGGGCACAGACACCCCCCTGGCCGTGCTGTCGAACCAGCCTCAGCTGCTCTACAACTATTTCAAGCAGCTGTTCGCCCAGGTGACCAACCCGCCCATAGACCCCATCCGCGAAGAGCTGATCATGTCGCTCGACGCAATGTGCGGGCGCCAGCAGAACCTCTTTGACGAGACCGAGGACCACTGCCGGCAGTTGCACATACCCGCGCCCTGCATAAGCAACGACCAGCTCGCGCGCATACGCGAGATCGACGCCAACGGTATACACAGCACCACCCTCGACTGCCTGTTTGATGCGTCCGGCGGTGAAGAAGCCATGGACGAGGCGCTGCAGGCTATTTGCAACCAGGCCTCGGGGGCAGTAAAAAAAGGCTTCGACATCATCATCCTCTCCGACCGCGCGGCCGACGCCGAGCGCGCGCCGATACCGGCGCTTCTGGCTGTCGGCGCCGTCCATCACCACCTCATACGCGAGGGGAGCCGGACGCTGGTCGGGCTGGTAGTGGAAAGCGGCGAAGTGCGCGAGGTGATGCACTTCTGCCTGCTGTCGGGCTACGGCGCGTCGGCCGTAAACCCCTGGCTGGCCATGGATACGCTCAATGCCCTCGCGGGCAAGGGCGCGCTCGACGGAGTGTCGGCCGACCAGGCCGTCGATAATTACTGCAAGGCTATCGGCAAGGGTCTGCTCAAGACCATGTCGAAGATGGGCATCTCTACGCAGGCCAGCTACCGCGGCGCGCAGATCTTCGAAGCCATAGGCCTCGCCCCCGAGGTCATAGAACGTTGTTTCTTCGGCACCGCCTCTCGCATAGGCGGGATCGGCCTCGACCTGATAGCCGAGGAATCGCGACTGCGCCACGATCGCGCCTACGGACAAGCGGTGGGCGACGCCGACGCGCTTGAAACAGGCGGCGAGTACCAGTGGCGTCGACGTGGAGAATACCACCTGTTCAACCCCGAGACCGTGTCGAGGTTGCAGCTGGCGGTGCGCTCAGGCGACTACGAGGTATTCGGGCAGTACAGCAAGCTCGTCAACGAGCAGAGCAGCAACCTGTGTACGCTCAGGGGCCTGATGAGCTTCAGGAGCGACACTACGCCCGTACCCCTCGACGAAGTTGAAGCGGCCACCGAGATCGTCAAGCGATTCAAGACCGGCGCCATGTCCTACGGCTCGATCAGCCGCGAAGCGCACGAAAACCTGGCCATCGCCATGAACCGCATAGGCGGACGTTCCAACACGGGCGAAGGCGGCGAGAACCCCGAGCGCTTCAAGCCCATGGCCAACGGCGACTCGGCCTCCTCGGCCATCAAGCAGGTGGCCTCGGGCAGGTTCGGCGTGACCATCAACTACCTCAGCAACGCCAAGGAACTGCAGATAAAGATGGCGCAGGGGGCCAAGCCCGGCGAGGGCGGCCAGTTACCGGGACACAAGGTGAACCGGGTGATAGCCCGCACCCGCTATTCCACACCGGGAGTAGGCCTGATTTCTCCCCCGCCCCACCACGACATCTATTCCATCGAGGATCTCGCACAGCTCATCCACGACCTGAAAAACTCAAACCCGACGGCGAGGGTCAGCGTCAAGCTGGTTTCCGAGGTCGGGGTGGGCACGATCGCGGCCGGCGTATCGAAGGCAAAGGCCGACGTCGTGCTCATAAGCGGCCACGACGGCGGCACCGGGGCTTCTCCTCTCAGCTCGATCAAGTACGCCGGTGCGCCCTGGGAACTGGGACTCGCCGAGACCCAGCAGGTGCTGGTGGACAACGACCTGCGCAGCCGCATAAGGGTCGAGACCGACGGACAGCTCAAGACCGGGCGCGACGTGGCCGTGGCGGCCATGCTGGGTGCCGACGAGTTTGGATTTGCGACCGCCGCCCTGGTGGCGGAAGGCTGCATCATGATGCGCAAGTGCCATCTCAATACCTGCCCGGTAGGCATCGCCACCCAGGACGAATCGCTGCGCAAAAAATTCTCGGGCACGCCCGAGCAAGTGATCAACTTCATGATGTTCGTGGCCGAAGAACTTCGCGAGATAATGGCCGCCATGGGAGTGCGCTCCGTGCAGGAGCTCACCGGTCGCGTGGACCTTCTCAACATCTCGGAAGCCGTGGACCACTGGAAGGCACGCGGCTTGGATCTCGCGCCCATACTTGCCCGCCCGCCGGTCTTACCCGGCGTGGGCATAAGTGGCACGGGCAGCCAGGACCACGGCCTGGATAAAGCACTGGACAACAAGATCATCCAGCTGGTGCGGGTAGCCCTGGACGAGGGCAAGCCGGTGGCGGTTGACCTGCCTATTGCCAACACCAACCGCACCGTGTGTACCACGCTGAGCCACGAGATAACGAAGAAGTACGGTGAAAAGGGCCTGCCCGACCACACCATCAATCTCAATTTTACCGGCTCTGCCGGGCAGAGCTTCGGTGCCTTCATGGCCCCCGGCATCACCGCCCATATCCACGGTGACGCCAACGACTACTTCTGCAAGGGAATGTCGGGCGGACAGGTGAGCATAGCCCCGCAGGCCGGGGCCTCCTTCGTGGCCGAGGACAACATCATCATCGGCAACGTGGCTTTCTACGGCGCCACCGCCGGCGAAGTATTCGTGCGCGGGCAGGTTGGCGAACGCTGCTGCGTGCGTAACAGTGGCGTCACGGTCGTGGTCGAAGGCGTGGGTGACCACGGCTGCGAGTACATGACCGGTGGCCGACTGCTGTGCCTGGGCGCCACCGGGCGTAACTTTGCTGCCGGGATGAGCGGTGGGTTTGCCTACGTGCTCGACGTCGACGGGCGCTTCGCCGAGCGCTGCAACATGGGAATGGTCGAGTTGTTCAAGCTCGATGACCCCGACGAGGCGGCCGAGGTCAAGCAACTGGTGCAGCGACACGTTCAACTCACCGGCAGCGAGCTGGCCAAGAGCCTGCTCGGCGACTGGAGCAATACCCTGGTGCAGTTCATCAAGGTGTTTCCCAGCGAGTACCGACGCGTGCTCGAGGAAACCGAAAAGGAGAAAAGCGGCGCCGCCGCCCGGGCCTCGGCCTGAGCGAGCGACAGCGCAGCTGGGTGATCAAGGTGAGTAAAACTACGGGCTTCATGGATTTTGAACGGGAGACGCCGACTCGGCGGCCCGTCGAAGAACGCCTGGGCGACTACCGCGAACTCGAGGGTAAGCTCGATGCCGACGCTCTCAACCGGCAAGCGGCCCGTTGCATGGACTGCGGCGTACCGTTCTGTCACAACGGCTGTCCGCTGGGCAACACCATCCCCGAGTTCAACGACCTCGTCTACAACCACGAGTGGCACGAAGCCATAACGGTGCTGCACGAGACCAACAACTTTCCGGAGTTTACCGGCCGCGTCTGCCCCGCCCCCTGCGAAGAGAGCTGCGTGCTCAACATCAACCGCGACCCGGTCAACATTAAGCTGATCGAGAAAAACATCATAGACCGCGCCTGGCAGGAAGGCTGGATCACACCGCTGCCCGCGCCGGTCAAAACCGGCAAAACCGTTGCCGTGGTAGGCTCGGGTCCGGCCGGCATGGCGGCTGCCCAGCAATTGGCCCGTGCCGGTCACGACGTGACCCTCTTCGAGCGGGCCGACCGCGTGGGTGGACTGCTCAGGTACGGGATCCCGGATTTCAAGATGGAAAAGCAACTCATCGATCGCCGCGTGGAACAGATGCAGGCCGAGGGCGTGACCATGCGCTGCGGTGTAGACGTGGGTAGCGACATCGGTACCGACAAGTTGAAGGCGGATTTTGACGCCGTGGTGCTTTCGCTGGGCTGCACAGTGCCGAGAGACCTCGAAGTCAGCGGACGAGAACTCGAGGGAGTTCACTTTGCCATGGACTTTCTGCCCCAGCAGAACAAGCGCGTAGCCGGCGACACAGTGCCCAAGCAGGAGGCGATTCTCGCCGAGGGCAAGCACGTGATCGTGATAGGCGGTGGCGACACGGGCAGTGACTGCGTGGGGACATCCAACCGCCAGGGAGCGGCCAGTGTCACCCAGTTCGAGATCATGGCCGAGCCCCCGCACCAGCGCACCGAGAGCATGCCCTGGCCCTACTGGCCCATGATCTACCGTAGCTCGAGCAGCCACGAAGAAGGTGCCGAGCGCGATTTTGCTATCAACACCCGTCGCCTGCTGGGCAAGGACGGAAAGGTAGAGGCGCTTGAAGCCGTGCGCATCGAGTGGAAGCGCTCGGAGGACGGGCGCATGCAGATGAGCGAGATCGAGGGCAGCGAATTCACAGTGCCGGCCGGGCTGGTGCTGCTGGCCATGGGTTTCACAGGCCCGAAGACCACGGGCCTGGTTGAGCAACTCGGCGTCGCGCTTGACGCCAGGGGCAACATCGCCGCCGACGCCGACTACGCTACAAACGTGCCCGGGGTGTTTGCCTGTGGCGACACGAGGCGCGGCCAGTCGCTGGTGGTGTGGGCGCTGTGGGAAGGACGCGAATGTGCCCGCGGCGTAGACGCCTTCCTCCAGGGCGAAAGCCGCCTGCCGTCTTCACCCGCCCGCCCGGAGACCGGCGGCCGGCCGCTAGCCTGACCGCGTCGCCGGTCTACAGGTACTTCTTCAGCTCGAGACGACCGATCTGCTCCAAGTGAACCTCGTCGGGCCCGTCTGCAAACCTCAACGTACGCAACGCGGAGTAAATCCTGGCCAGGTTGAAGTCCTGGCAGACACCAGCGCCGCCGTGTACCTGCATGGCGTTGTCGACCACCTTCAGGGCCATGCGCGGAGCTGCTACCTTGATCTGCGCGATCTCGCTGCGGGCTTCCTTGTTGCCCACCGTGTCCATCAGCCACGCGGCCTTGAGAGTGAGCAAGCGTGACTGCTCTATGTCTATGCGCGCCTCGGCTATGCGGGCCCGGGTGACTCCCATCTCGGCCAGGTGGCGGCCAAAAGCCTTGCGCTCAAGAGCGCGCCGGCACATGGCGTCGAGCGCCCTCTCGGCCGCACCCACCGTGCGCATGCAGTGGTGAATACGCCCGGGGCCCAGCCTGCCCTGGGCTATCTCGAAGCCGCGGCCTTCGCCCAGCAGGAGATTAGCCACCGGCACGCGCACGTCCTTGAACTCGATCTCGGCGTGACCGTGCGGCGCGTCGTCATAACCGAATACGCTGAGCATGCGCTTGATGTTTACACCCGGCGTATCGAGCGGCACCAATATCATCGACTGCTGCTGATGGCGGGCAGCGTCGGGATCGGTCTTGCCCATGAAGATCGAAATCTTCGCACGCGGATCACCGGCGCCCGACGACCACCACTTGGTGCCGTTGATCACGTACTCATCACCGTCGCGCACTATGGTCGAGCAGATGTTGGTGGCGTCCGAGCTGGCGACCGCCGGTTCGGTCATGCAGAACACCGAACGGATCTCGCCCTCCAGCAAAGGCGCCAGCCACTCCGCTTTCTGCTCCTCGTTGCCGTAGCGCTCAATGACTTCCATGTTGCCGGTGTCGGGAGCCGAACAGTTGAATGATTCCGAGGCGAAGTGGCTACGCCCCATCAACTCGGCCAGCGGCGCGTACTCGAGGTTGCTCAGGCCGGCTCCCCGGCCGCTGTCGGGCAGAAAAAGGTTCCACAATCCGTCGGCCTTGGCCCTGGCCTTGATCTCTTCGAGCAAAGGGATGACACACCAGCGGCCGCCATCCTCGATCTGTTGCTCCAGCTCTTCCTCGTTGGGGTAGAGGTTCTCGTCCATGAAGGCACCAACGCGCTCCAGGTACTCCTTGGTCTTCTGCGAATATTCGAAATCCATTGATTCTCCCCTGCACAGGCCCGCCGGGCTTGCCGTGTGTGCTTGCGCGCGGCGTTCGCCGCAGCGTAATGATCGTAGCGTAACTGTTTAACTAGCCGGAGTCCGCGGGTGAGACAACGTGAGGTCCGGCCCGGAACTCGCCGAACGGTGATTGTTAACCGTCGCCCGGGCCTGCTATCTCGCCGGTGTGCCCAGCTCAGGATTGCCACGAAACGTACTGGTCGTTGGCGCGTCACTTGCGGGCCTTAAGACCTGCGAGGGCCTGCGCGAGCGCGGCTTCGATGGAAAGCTCACCCTCCTGGGTGCCGAGTCTCATCAACCCTATGATCGCCCACCGCTTTCGAAAGAATTGCTTGCCGGACGTTGGGATGCCGACCAGCTAAGCTTGCGCCCCAACGGTCTTGGCGAGCTCGAGCTTCAGTATTTCCCGGGTGTCAGTGCAGCCGGGCTCGACCTCGCCGAGAGGAAGGTGCTGCTCGAAGACGATCGCCGGCTCGGCTATGACGCGCTGGTCATAGCCACCGGCGCGCAGCCGCGGACCCTTCCCGGTCTTGCCGGCAAAGCGCCATCGGGCCTGCACTACCTGCGCAGCCTCGACGACGCTCTCTGCCTGAGGTCCGCGCTGACCAGCGGCACGCCGCGCGTCGTCATCGCCGGCGCCGGCTTCATCGGCCTGGAGGTCGCCTCGACCTGTCGCGAACTTGGCCTCGAGGTAACGGTGGTCGAACCGAGAGCGTGGCCGATGGCGCGAGCGCTCGACCAGGCCACCGGCCGAACAGCGGCTCAACTCCACCGCGACCACGGCGTACAACTACGCTTGCAGCGGATGGTGTCCAGCGTGGAGGGAGCAGGCAGGGTAGAAGGTGTCGTTCTCGATGACGGCGAACGACTGGCGGCCGACCTGCTCGTGGCCGGTACCGGTTGCCAGCCAGCCACCGACTGGTTGGAAAAAAGCGGCCTGGCCCTCGAAGACGGCGTAATCTGCGACGAGTTCTGCAGGGCCGCCCCCGCTGTATACGCCGCCGGCGACGTGGCGCGCTGGCAACACCGAGGCTACGGCGAGTCGATACGGGTGGAGCACTGGACCAACGCAGTCGAGCAGGCGGGATACGTGGCCGCTACCCTGCTCGAACCCGAGCCACGCCAACCGTTTTCGCCGCTGCCATTTTTCTGGAGCGACCAGCACGGCGTCAAGATACAGTTCGTCGGCCGCGCGGGCAGCGGCGACACGCTTCAGCTAGTTAACGGCGACGAGGCCGAGTACAGGTTTGTTGCCTTGCAGGGCTTCCGCGATGGCCCACTCACAGGTGTGCTCACCTTTGCCCGGCCGCGCTACTCGATGATGTACGGCGAGTGGCTCAAGCAAGGCGTCTCGTTTTCCGAAGCGCTCTCCCGAGCCTCGGCCTGAGAAAGGCCAACGTCGCAGGCCATAAGACCCGGTCGGTTTTTTCTGCTAGGTTCGGTTGTCTTATGGACGACCCCACAGCACCCGAACGAAGCCGTTTCGCCGAACTCGCCGCCGCGCAAGCGGATCCATGGGCGAATTTCCCAGACGATCACAAGGCGCTGTTCCCCAGCTACCTGGGATTGATACTGGAAGAAGTACGCGCCGACTACGCCAGGATGCGCCTGCCCTTTCGCGCCGAGCTCACCCAGCCCGCAGGCATGATGCACGGCGGAGCAGTGGTGGCACTGGTTGATACCTGCGTGGTGCCGGCCATAGGCAGCGCCTTCGAAGAACGACGCGCCCTGTTCACTATCGACCTCAGGACCGACTTCATGGCGCCGGTCATGGGCGACGCTATAGCCGAGGGCTGGATAGAAAAACGGGGGCGCTCAACGGTGTTCTGCCGGGCCGCTGTTCGCGACGAACAGGGCGAACTCTGCGCCACGGCCAGCCTGGTCTACAAGGTGGGCCGCGCCCTGAAACTGCAAACGGCTCCTACGCCTGGTCGAGCTTGAGCACGCGCGCGGCGTTGTCGCGCAGGAAGCCCGGCCACACTTCGTCCTTGAGTGGCAGTTTTTCCAGCTCGGCAAAAATCCGCTCGAGACTCAGGCCCATGGGAAAGTAGCCGGCGTAGATCAGGCGGTCGCCGCCGCGCGAGTTGGCGTAGTCGATAACCTCCCCGGGGTAGTACCTGGGAGCGAAGGCGCTGGTCGAGTAGTACAGGTTGGGGTACTTGAGCATGAGCTTGACGATGAGCTCGGTCCACGGCTCGCAGCCGTGGCGGGTGACAAAGCGCAGCTCGGGAAAGAAGTAGCAAACCTCGTCTATCTGCTCGACGTGCTGGCAAGCCATGGGCAGGCGCGGTCCCGGCACGCCGGCGCAGACAAAAATGGGGATATCCAGGTCGACGCAGGCCGCGTACAACGGGTACATGCGACGGTCGGCGATGGGCACCTGCGGCAGGCAGCCTGCCGGAAACGAGGTGGCCGCCTTGACGTTGAGCTCCTTGACCGCACGCCTGAGATCGCGCACGCCTTCCATGCCCGTGTTGGGGTTCACCTGGTAGCTGCCGATAAACCGGTCCGGGTTTTCCTTGAGCGCGCGGCACAGGTCTTCGTTCTCGAGTGTCACGCCGACCAGGGCCTTGGCAATGCCGTACTTGTCCATCTCCGAGAGCGTGTAAGCAACGTAGTCGTCAAAGCGATCGCCTCTTTTTGTCTCGGGCACGTCCTTGAACATGTACTCGACCGGGAACTCGAACATCTCCCGACTCTCCTTGTCGAGCAACTGCGACTTCATGAAGTCGTACCACTTGCCCCGGTCGTTGCTGGGTATCGAGAGCATGGTGTCTATCACGCCTATGTCTTTGGGCATTGCCATCAGCTGTCTGTCTTCCCCCTGTCCATCGCGACGATTCAATCACGGCGCCCAAGGCCTGTACAGGACCGGGGCGACCGGTCCAAGCCCGTTACTTGCTCGATGTCCGCTTGCCGGTTACTCTCCGGGCGCCGCTATGAACCTGGCCGACAGTACCATCGCCGTAACCGGCGCTACCGGCTCCCTGGGCCGCAACATAGTAGAAGTGCTGCTCGCCCGCGGGGCGCGCGTGGTAGGCGTGGTGCGCAACCCCGGCAAGGTGCCTGGACTGGCGGACCGAGTGGAGCTCCGGCGCGCTGAACTCGGCGACCGCGGCGCATTGGAAGAGGCGCTCGAGGGCTGCGACGGGCTGGTATCGAACGCGGGCATGCTCAACATCGGCCTGCAGAAATGGAGCGCCCACGAACGCGTCAACGTGGACGGTATAGAAAACCTGCTGCGCGCAGCAGCCGCCACCGGCGCCCGGCGCGTGGTTCACATGTCGTCGATATCGGCCTACAGCTTCCCGGCGCGTAAACCCCTGGACGACGAGCCACCCCTCATGGATGGACTGAGCACGCGCCACCCGCTGAAGGTCTACCCGCTTTCCAAGGCCCTCGGTGAACGACGCGCGTGGAAGATCGCCGACGAGTTGGGGCTTTCGCTGACCGCGCTCAGGCCCAGCGGAATATTCGGTGCCTGGGACACCGTGTTCTGGAGCAAGGTGCGAGCCCTTTACAGCCTGCCGTTGGCACCGGTACCGGTGGGCTGGCGCATAGGCTGGATCTACGCGGGCGACGTGGCCGAGGCCATCGCCCTGTCGTTGGAAAAACAGGCAGCCGTGGGACGCGCTTACAACGTGGCGGGTGACGCTTCTACCACGTTCTGGCAGTTACTGTCGGCTTGGCGACAGGCGGGAGGCCGCAGCCCGTTGGCCTGGCTTCCACTGCCGCTCCCCATGCGCCGGCACTACGACACCAGCAAGCTGCGGGAAGAGCTCGGCTGGCAACCCCGCGACCCCGAAAACGCGATGCGTGACCTGCTCGCGCTCGAACAAAAACCTTAGCTAGCCCGCTCGCCCCTTGAACTCGTCCATTGCTCGATTGACACCCATCGCGTTGGCCATGGCGTCGAGCAGGGGCACGGGAAGCAGGCGCATGGCTGGTAGCAAGCTGACCGACCAGGGCAACACCAGGCGTCGGCGACGAAGGCGTATGGCCCTCAGTATGGAGCGCACCACTTTTTCTTCCTTGAGTATGGGCATCAAGCGGCTCTTTACGCCGTCAAACATACCGGTGTTTACGAAGAACGGGCAGATAACCGTGGTGCCCACGCCCGGGGCGAGGCTGCGCAACTCCACCCGCAGCGATTCGTCGAAACCGATCGCGGCCCACTTGCTCGCCGAGTAATCCGACAAGCGCGCAACACCCATGTAGCCCGACGCCGAGGCCAGCGTCACCACCTGCCCGGCGTTGCGCTCGATCATCCCGGGCAGGAACGCGCGCGTGACCCAGTACAAGGCCAGGGTGTTAACGGCGAAGGTCTGCTCGATCTTCTCGTCGGGAATGTCGAGCAGGTAACCGCCACTCACCACCCCGGCGTTGTTGACCAGCAGGTCTACCTCGCCCAGCTCGGCTTTCACCTGGGCAGCAACAGAGGCAACGGTAGCTCGATTGCTGACGTCGCAGCGGAATCCATGCGCTTCGCCGCCCTCGCTGTTTATCTTATCGACAGCGGCCTGCAGGCCGGCCTCGTCAAGATCCCACAACACCACGCGAGCGCCGCCTGCGGACAACCCCCTCGCTATGCCCAGACCCATGCCGCTGGCCGCGCCAGTGACCAGCGCCGTACGTCCCTCGAATGCTTCCATCTGCCGAGCCTAGCCGTGGCCTGCAGGCAATGGAACGCGGCGTAAGGCCGGATAACAACCACCCCTGCCCACGCCAGCAGGGAGGTCAGTCAGTCGCGGAAATTGACGTACTGCAGCGGCAGGTCGACCTTGAGGTCCTTGCACAGCTCGATGACCTCCTGCAGGTTATCTCGCTTCTTGCCGCTCACGCGCAGTTGATCGCCCTGTATCTGTGCCTGCACTTTCAGCTTGGCGTCGCGGATCTTCTTGCTGATCGACTTGGCAGTGTCCTGGTCGATCCCCTGGCGGACGGTAATCTCCTGCCTGAGCGAGCCCCCCGATGCTTCCTCGGCCTTGCCGTAGTCGAGCGAGCGGGCGTCGACCTTGCGACGGGTGAGCCAGGAGCTCAGCAATTCGTGTACCTGCTTGAGCTTGAAGTCGTCGTCGGCTGTTACCTTGATGACCTCGGCGGACAGTTCCAGCGAGCATTTGCCACCCTTGAAATCGTAACGCTGCTTAATCTCACGCTGGGCGCTGTTAACGGCGTTGTCTACTTCCTGCATGTCGGTCTGCGATACTATGTCGAATGATGGCATGGAGTCTTCATAGCGCGGGTGGCAGTTTTTCGGAAGCCCCGGGCCCGGGGAGGACCTGGCCCGGCCCGCAGCTTGGCAACAAAGGAGTAAACCCGGGCCGGCCTTGAACCGGGCGGCCGGGGCAGTAATTAATCAACCCGGCGCTGCAGGCATGAAGGTATACGCGACAGTAGACGACGTGGCGCTGGGCCCCGACCGTATTGAAAACCTGGCGCTGCGGGCCGAGCAACTAGGCTTTGACGGGCTGGTGGTGGCCGAGGGCGTGCACGACTGCTTCGTACTGGCGGCGCTCGCGCTGCGCGCTACCGAACGGCTGCAGGTGATGACCGGCGTCGCCCTCGCCTTTACGCGCAGCCCGATGAGCACAGCCATCGCGGCCTGGGACCTGGCCTCGATGTCCGACGGCCGCTTCGAGCTGGGCCTGGGCTCGCAGGTCAAGGGCAACATAACCCGCCGATACGGCATGCCCTGGTCGGCGCCCGCGGCGCGCATGACCGATTACCTGGGCGCACTGCGTGCCTGCTGGTGGGCCTTCCAGTCGGGAGAGCAGCTCGACTACCACTCAGAAGCCTACACGCTCGATCGCCTGCAACCGTTTTTCAATCCCGGGCCGATAGACCAGCCCGACATCCCCGTCTACCTGGGTGCAGTACAACCCGGCATGCTGCGAGTCGCGGGAAGGCTGACCGACGGCATCATCACCCACCCCACCAACTCATCACCGCTCTGCCTGCGCGAACGCCTGCGCCCTCCCCTGGACGAGGGTGCTGCCGCAAACGCCGAGCGGGCAACACCAGATGTAATAGCGAGCTGCTTTGTCGCTACCGGCGCCAACGCCGCGGCCGTGGCCGCCGAGCGAGAGCAGATGAAACAGCTACTGGGCTTCCTGTTCTCTACGCCCCAGTACTGGCCCACCCTCGAGCTGCACGGTTGGTCGGAGCTGGGCGAAAAATTGCTGGCGGCCACGCGCGCGGGCGACTGGCAGAGCATGAACGAACTCGTGGACGACCGGCTGATGGACGAACTGGTCTTCTCGGGAACGCACGATGAGCTGGCGCCGTTGTTGCTCAACGCCTACCGTGGACTCGCCACCGGCATCACCCTGCGACTGTCGGCCGATTCACCCGGCAACGATGAAGGGCAGGCAGCCGACCGCGGCCTGGCCGGCCTGGTGGCCGGGCTGCAGGCCGGCTGAAGGCTACTGGCGGCCGCGAGACCTGGCGAGCCATCCCCGCATACTTAATGTACTCCCGCGCTCAGTCCTCGTAGACGGGTTTACGACCTTCGCTGCGGGCCTTGAGAAACTCGGCCAGGTTGTTGGTGGTCAAGCGCACCAGCAGCTGGTTGCGACTTTCCATTTCGATAGCAGCGTCGAGACTCGAGGTCTCGAGGTTGGACCACAGCACTTTCTTGGTCATGGCCACACCGTGCGTCGATAGCTCGCAGATGGCCGCGGCCATGTCGAGGCAGCTGTCCATCAACGCGCCGTCTTCTACCACCCGGCTCACCAGCCCGATGCGCTCGGCCTCCTCGGCGCTGACTTTCCTGCCGGTGAGCAGTATCTCGTTGGCCCTCGACAATCCCACTATGCGCGGCAACAGCCAGCTTATGCCCAGCTCGGTACCCGTGAGCCCGTTGATTATGCCCGCACCCCTGAAGCAGGACGACGTCGCAGCCACGCGAATGTCGCAGCCCAGCGCCACGCAGAACCCCCCGCCAACGGCCGGGCCGTTTATGGCGCCGACCACCGGCTGCCGCAGACCCTTGAGCGCCGGCACTATGCCCGCCATGTAGTCCATGGCCAGGGTCGCAATGCGCGACATCGGCAGGCCGTCCGATCCGGGTGGCAGTCCCGTGTCGTCGAGATCCATACCCGAGCAGAAGCCCGCGCCCGCGCCGGTGAGTATGACCACCTTGCAGTCGTTGTCGCCCGAAACCTCGGCGAGGACGCCGTAAAGGTCCTCCACCATTGCAAAATTCATCGGGTTCATGCGGTCGGGCTCGTTGAACCTCACCACGCTCACGTGTTCGCGGGGCTTTTCCAGTAGTACTCGCTTCATTCTTCCTCTTTAGCACAGCGCCCACCGCTTGTAACCGCCGCCCGTTGTTCAGTCCCGATGCCCTTTACCCCAGCGCCGGTTCAGGGCAGTTTTACTGCCGGCATGAAGGCGGTCATACAGAGGGTGAGCCAAGCGCGGGTAGAGGTGGACGGAAGCTGCGTGGGCAGCATCGATACCGGTTTCGTGGTGCTCCTGGGCGTAGAACACGCCGACACCGCCGAGCAAGCGCGGGCGCTGGCCACCCGCGTAGCCGGCCTGAGAATATTTGCCGACGAAAACGGCCGTATGAACCTCGATCTCGCCCAGGTCAACGGCCAGGTGCTGGCGATCTCGCAGTTCACCCTCTGCGCCAACGAAAAAAAATCGGGGCGGCGGCCCTCGTTTACCGCCGCTGCGCCACCCGAACAGGCCGAGCCGATCTACCGCGAGTTCTGCGAAGCGCTGCGCGGCCACGGATTGACCGTGGCCGAGGGTGTGTTCGGCGCCATGATGGACGTGAGCCTGGTCAACCAGGGCCCGGTCACGCTCATCCTCTGAAAGCGACAGGCCTCCCCTTCAGGCCCGGTCAAACAGCGCCAGGAAGCCCACCAGGTCCAACGCGCCTCCTTCCACCTTCACGTCGCCGGAGGCAAACGCGGCCACCGGGTTGCGACGGCGAACGAGGATGTCTTTCCACGTGGTCGACGCAACGGTCACCGTGACCTCCGGCTCGGCGAAAAAGTAGGGCTGCACCTCGACGACCCCACGCCTGACGTGCAACATGAACTTTTCTTCGGTGTCGGGAAACACGAAGCCCACCACCCGGTCCACGTCGGCCGCCTTGTCGGCGTCGAGGCGCACAGCCATCGAGCTCATGATGTCGGCGAGCGGAAAGCCGTAGAACATCTCGTCGGTCAGGTTGAGCTCGGGTCCCTCGTCGGGGACGATCTCGCCGCGCAGAAAACCGGCCTGGGTGAGGTAAAAATATCTTCCGTTGGGGCTCACCTGGCCTGTCGCCAGCGCTTCGAGGGCACGGGCTTTGAGCGTCCTGAAACCCTCGTTGCCGGGTTCGAGGCGCACGAGCTGGTCGCTCAGCTCGGCCGCCCACGCCGCATCGCCCCCATCCAACGCTTCGCGCGCGGCCTGCTCGAGCGTGCGCTCGCCCGAAGCGAGTTCGGCCATAAGGCGCGCGCGCCGGTCGGGCGCCACCGGGGAAAGAGTGGCCGTATTGCCGTCAAACCAGCCAAGGTAGCCGTCGAACACCGACCTCACCGACCACTCCACGGTGCCATAGTACTCCTGCAGCCACGGGTTCTCGGCGAGGTGGACAGGCAGGCTCACGAAGTCCACGAGTTCTCCGGGTACCAGGCCCTTGTTGATCCCGCGTATCGACTGGTCATGAACGTACTGTATAGCGTCGCGGTAATCCCTGAGTTGCTCTTCTATGTGAACCCCGCCCTCCAGTGGCCGAGTATGACTGGGCACGAGGTACTCGGGCTGGTAACGGCGCATGGCGTCGAGGCTGCGTACCCAGTCCATGACATCGCGGTAACCGGTGCCGCGTATGGTGTAGAGGTTGGGAAACGCGCGGTAAAAATTGTCGCCGGGCAGCAGGGTCCTGCTGTCGGGCAGCCACACGAACAACTGGTCGGGCGTCTCACCGGGTGCGTGCACGAGCCTGATGCGCACGCCTGCAATCTCAACGTCGAGCTCGTCGTCAAAAGTATGCGTGGGCCTGATCAAGGCCGCGGTGCCGCCACCGTGGCCGGTGTGCAGGCGCGGCCCTATGCCGCAGTTCACCTGCTGGCCCTCGGGAAGGTAGTTTCCGAACATCTGCATGCTGCGGTGCACGATGGTCGGCCTCACCACGTTGATGATACGGTTTATATGAGCCTCGGTGCTGCTGTGCGCGTATACCGCCGGCGGGTTGTCGGGATCATCCACGAAAGCGCGTGCGCCCAGCACGTGGTCGCTGTGGTTGTGGGTATATATGATGGCAGCGACGGGCTTGTCGACCAGCCGGCGAAACGCCTGTCGCACCTCGTGCCCGGTCTCCAGGCTCTCGGTGGTGTCAACGATAATGACGCCGTCGTCACCTTCGATCATTATGGCGTTAGCCAGCGCGTAGCCCACCGCCACGTGCACGCTTTCATTGACCCGGTAGATCTTTTTCTCGAACTCGGCGCTGTGCTGCGCGAGACCCTCGGGGCTGGCCACCAGGCGCGGGCCGTCAGTGCTGTCGTCGGCTCCACCGCAAGCGGAGGAGGACAGCAGCAGCAGTGTCATCATCAGCGCGGTCGGCAGCGCTGTCGTGGTCTTGTCGTTGAGTCTCAAGTTGAGTTCTCCCTTCGCCCAGCCGGCTTCGCGGGCGCGTGACGGAACACTTTGTCTGTTGTCACTGTCGACGGCAACTTGTAAGTGAAACACCACCATGAAGTTTGCCTACGCCACCGCCATGAACGACCCCCTCCATTTCGTCGAGCTTGCGCGGGCTGCCGAAGCGTACGGTTTTGCTGCCGTGGCGGTGTCCGACCACCTGGCCTTTCCGCGGCTGCTTGAGTCCAAGTATCCCTACACCGATGACGGGCAGCCCTGGTGGGACCAACAGACCACCCCCTGGCCCGACCCGATGGTAGCCATCGCCATGATGGCCGCGGCTACCGAGACGCTCGAATTCTTTACCAATATCTACGTCCTGCCCGCCCGCCACCCCGTACACGTGGCGAAGCAGCTCTCCACGCTGTCGGTAATGAGCCGCGACCGCGTGGCCCTGGGCGTGGGTATGGGCTGGATGCGCGAGGAGTTCGATCTGGCTGACCAACAGTTTGCCGCGCGCGGTCGGCGCGCCGACGAGGCCATAGCCGTCATCCGCAAACTTGCGGCCGGGGGCTGGCAGCAACACCACGGCGAGTTCTACGACTTTCCCGAGACCACCATGCAGCCGGAGCCTCCCGCGGCACCGAGAATCCTGGTTGGCGGCACTTCGCAGCGGGCCCTGAAACGCGCGGCCGAAAACGACGGCTGGATTTCCGAGCGACAGAGCAGCGAAGAGATTCTCGCCTCGCTCGATTGGATCGGCCAACGGCGGCGTGAGCTGGGCAAGGCCGACTCCCCTTTCGAGTCCTGGGTGTCACCCATCGATGCGTTCGAACCGGCGGCCATAAGTGCGCTGGGCAAGAAAGGTGTCACCGGCATACTCACCATGCCCTGGGTACTGTACGAAGGCCGCGAACAGGTAGCGCTCGACGCCAAGCTGTCGGCCCTTGAGCGTTACGCCCGCGAAGTGATACAGCCGGTTAAAGGCGGCTGACGGCTGACCTTTCAGCCGACGGGCTACTTCAGCTGGTCGCCGTAACTGTTCAGCTTCCAGCCCGAACCGTCGTTGCTTTCTTCAAAAGTGCGCACGTAGCCGGTGCGACTGATCTTCCAGGAGCCGTCAACCCGGCGATACTCGTCGTGGTAAAAAGCCGCGCCGCGCAGTCGCGCGTCGGCCTCCACGAATACCAGGTAATCCTCGAGGTACCAGGTGCCGCGCGCGCTGTCGCTGCCGGTCAGCTCAATTTCGGGATGGTGGCCGTGGTGCAGGCTAACGATCTCGCTGCTACCCAACGAGCCGCTCAAAAACTCCATTATCGCGTCGCGACCCTGGTAGGAGTACTTGCCGCTGTCGTAAGCCGCGCTGCAGTCCTGGGCCAGGCAGTCGGCCAACCCCTCCCAATCCTTGCTGTCCAGGCAACGAAAATAGCTGTACTTGAGTTGGCGTATCTCTTCAATGTCATCGAGCTTGCCCACCGTCACGCCTCCTCGCCGTCGGGTTCCAGCCCCATCATGCCCCGAAAGCCCACGCTGTGGCCGGCCGTCATGCCGCCGTCAATCACCAGCGAGTGACCACTCACGAACGACGCGTCTTCGCTCGCCAGGAACAGCGCCCCGGCGGCTATCTCGTGGGGCTCGCCAATGCGGCCAAGCTGGTGATGTTCGATAAAGGAGTCCAGGTAGTCTTCCATGCCCTGCTCGAACAGCAGAGCCGTCAAGGGCGTGCGAACAAAGCCCGGGCAGATCGCGTTTACCCGTATACCCATTCGGCCGTAGTCCATGGCCATGTTCTTGGTGAGCAACACCACGCCCCCCTTGCTCGCGTTATAGGCGCTGCCACCCTCGGTGCCCTCCAGCCCCTCTATGCTCGCGACGTTTATCACGCTGCCCGATCGGCGCTCGAGCATGTGCGGCAGGACAGCCCTGTTAACGAGAAAGGTGCCCTTGAGATTGACGTCGATGATACGGTCCCACTCCTCTATGGCGAGATCGTGAACCGCACCGCCGCCGCCGACCCCGGCGGCGTTGACCAGAACGTCTATGGACCCGAAGTCGTCGGCCACGCGGCCAACGGCCGCCGACACCGCGTCGGGATCGGTCACGTCGGCAATTTCAAATCGCGTAGCCCCGGCCGAAGCTGCTGCCTCGACCTCGGCCCAGGCCTGCGCATCGGGCTGGGCCAGGTCCAGGCCTGCTACGCGTGCGCCCTCGCGGGCAAATGCCAAGGCCGTGGCCGCGCCTATGCCAGAGGC
Source organism: Pseudomonadota bacterium (assembly GCA_014382245.1). GTDB lineage: Bacteria > Desulfobacterota > Binatia > UBA1149 > UBA1149 > UBA1149. The sequence goes on from JACNKC010000068.1 coordinate 94,729, forward strand.
TGCACCGGTTACCAGTGCGGTCTTTCCTTCCAGTCTCGCCATTTATTCTCCCCCTGGGTGGGTACTTCAGCTGTCTTCGAGATCAGTTAACAAGGCCTGCGCCTGTTCCTCGGTCAACTCGCTGCGCGCGGTTATACCGCCAGCGGGGTAGTCAACACCAACGGCCACCGGGGCCGAGCGGCCGAGGGCGAACTTGAGGTACTGCACGGTCGACAGTCTGCGGTCGTCGCGTTGCCGCTCGTCTATGACCGGGCCCAGTTTTCTACCGTCGGCGGTCTCCACGTAAACGTGGTCGGGAAGGTCCTGCCAGCGCGACAACAGCTCGGCACGGATTTCTGCGTCGTCGATTTCAACCAGGAGCGTGCAGCCGAGTTCGCCCTCCCCGCCCAGCAGCTCGTTGTAAGTCATCATCTCGTGCTCGATGTCGACCTCGCGCACGATGCATTCCACCCGCATCATTTCCTGCACCTGGTAAAGCACCGTGTCGTGGTTCTCAAACAAGAAGGTGAGATACTCGCCCACGTGCACGCGCCTGGCCTTCTTGATCGCCATCACCCTCGTCCGTATGGGGTCACGCTTATCCTGGTAACTGACGTAGTCCATTATTTCATCACGCCCTACACGCCTCATTGGGTCTCGTCCTCCGGTTCACGCAATCGTTTTTCGAATCCGTCCTGCCTGTAGGCCCGCGCCAGCAGGGTCAGCGGATGCATGGCACGACGGCCGGCGTGTTGCTCAAACTGTACAGCGGCCAGCGGACAGTCAGTGGCCCACACTTCGCTGTCGGCCGACTGCATGCCATCGAAGGCCTTCTTGCCCACGCGGGCCGAGGCCTCGAAGCCGTGCACGGTCATCGACCAGGTGCCGTCGTGGCCGCAACACTCCATGGTCATTGCCGGCTTCACGCCGGGAATACCCCGCAGCAGGTCGCGCCCGGGAAACCCCACGGCCTGGGCGCGCAGGTGACAGGGCGCGTGGTAGGCCACCTTGTCGCCGGGGCTGCTGAGAAAATCGGTATTGAAACGAGCTTCGTCACGCAGGTTCCAGATGTATTCGCTCACGTCGGCTACCAGGGGCGCGAGGCGCTGGGCCCTCTCGCGATCTTCTCCCTCGAGCAACTCGGGCCACTCTCGGCGCATCATCATAGAGCAGGTAGGGTTGATGGCCAGCACCCTGGCACCAAGCTCAACGAAGGGGTCGAGCAGGTCAAGATTTACACGGGCGTTGGCCCGCAAGGTGTCGAGGTCGCCGCTTTCCCAGGCCGGCATTCCACAGCAACGAAACCCTTCGGCGCAAACAACTTTCACGCCGTTGCGCTGCAGCACCTCGATAGCGTCACGCCCCAGCTCGGGCGAGTTGTGTTGCACGAAGCAGGTCTGGAAGAGCACGGCTTCCGGCGCGTCGGCACTGTTGTCGACATCTTTGCACAGGCCATCGCGGCGGGCCCACTTCTCGAAAGTGCTGCGCGCGAAATCGGGAAGCAGCTTTTCGCGGTGCACGCCGAGTACCTTTTCCATGAACAAGCGGTGAAGCCGCGATCGGTTCAAGACGTTGGCCATGCCGCCGCTCGCTCTTGCCAGGGCGCCAAGTAGGTCAGGGTTGGCAAGCACCCGCTCTCCGAGGCTACCCTTTCTCCTGCGCGCGCGCTGCGCCTTCCAGCGGTGCACCAGGCGCGGAAAATCCAGCTTGAATTCGTGATCGTCGCGAGGCGTATATGGACACTGTACTTCGCAGAGCTTGCACTGGAAGCAGGAGTCCATCACCTGCTCGGTCACCCCTGGCGAAACCAACGACACATCGCCGCCGCAGGCCTCGTCGATCTCCTTGAACAGCAGCGGAAAAGAATCGCAGTACTTGAAGCACATGCGACAGCCCGAGCAGACCTCGAAAACCCTGTCGACCTCGCCCTGCAACGCTTCACTGTCCCAGTAGAGCGTTTCGATGGGATCGTAGCTCAGCCCGGCCGTAGGCTGGTAAGAAATCTTTCGACCGTCACTCATCGCGTTGAGCCTGCTGGCCGAGGCGACCCGCCACCCCTTGGTGGCAGGTCGATCCAGCCGTGTCAGCCCACTTCGTCAAGCAGGGCCTGGAAGCGTCCGGCGTGAGACTTTTCGGCCTTGGCCAGGGTCTCGAACCAGTCGGCGATCTCGTCGAAGCCCTCTTCGCGCGCCGTCTTGGCCATGCCCGGGTACATGTCGGTGTACTCGTGGGTCTCTCCTGCCACGGCAGCGGCCAGCATGCTGGCCGTGTCGCCAATGGGAAGATCGGTGGCCGGGTCGCCGACGGCCTTGATATAGTCGAGGTGTCCGTGCGCGTGGCCGGTTTCACCCTCGGCGGTCTCGCGAAAGTTACCCGCGATCTCGGGGTAGCCCTCCACGTCGGCCTGCTTGGCGAAGTATAGATACCGCCTGTTTGCCTGCGACTCACCGGCGAAAGCCGCCTTGAGATTGTCCAGTGTTCCCGTTCCTTTTAAATCTGCCATCTTGTTGCTCTCCTTGCTCCTTCGTTTCTATGTTTAGTGTTACTGGTTCTCTGGGTTTCAGCAGTTCTAAGGCGTCCGGCAATCACCGCACAGGCCGGTAACGCGAACGTCCATGCCCTGCACCTCGAAGCCTCGGTCCAGCTCAAGCGAATCACCAAGCTGGTCGAGCTCCTCGCTGAAAAAGTCGCTCACGTCACCACACGCGCTGCAGAGAAGGTGATGGTGTCGGTGCGTGTTGCCATCCCAACGGGAGCTGCTCCCTTCTACCTTAAGCTCGGTGGCCATGCCGGCCTCCACGAACAAACGCAGGTTGCGGTATACCGTCGCCAGCGAAACATCGGGAAGCCGTTGCTTGACGGCAGCGAACAGGGCCTCGGCATCGGGATGGTCCGATCGGTCGCGTAGCTCGCGGTAGAGGACCCGGCGCTGCACGGTTGGCGATAATTCGGCGGCCAGAAAAACCTGGGCCACGCCAGCCTGCCGACCAGGAAATCCTTCTATTTGTTGCCCTTTCATTGACTTTGCGAATAATTATCAGCCCTGATCAGGACTGTCAAGCGGGCCGGACGCGAGGGCCAGGCAGCAAGCTACATTTCGCGGCGGCCTTCGAGAGCGCGGCTGACAGTCACGTTGTCGGTGTACTCCAGGTTGCCACCCACCGGTATGCCGTGGGCGATGCGGCTCACCCTTATGCCCATCGGCTTTACCAGGCGGGCCAGGTACACGGCCGTGGCCTCGCCCTCCACCGTGGGATTGGTAGCAACCACGAGCTCAGTTACCCCGTCGCCATCCAGCCGGGCCAGGAGTTCGCGAATGCGCAACTGCTCGGGGCCACGGCCATCGAGCGGCGAAATCGAGCCCTGCAGCACGTGGTAGAGTCCGTCAAAACCGTGACTGCGCTCGATCGCCAGCAGGTCCGACGGCTCCTCGACCACGCAGACAAGGTCGTGCCTCCTCTCGGGGCTGCTGCATATTGAGCAAGGGTCATCCTCGGTCAGCCCGAAGCACAGGGAGCAAAAACGCGTGTCGCTCTTTACCCGCGCTATGGCGTCAGAAAGTTCAGCCGCGTAGCCATTGTCGGCAGCGAGCACGAAGAAAGCCAGGCGCGACGCGGTCTTCTCGCCTATGCCGGGCAGGCGCGCGAGCAACTTGACCAGGCGTTCGAGGGCAGGAGTGTAGGCCAAGCCTCGCGCCTCAGCCCTTGAGCCCGGGAATATTGAGGCCCGGAATGTTAAGGCCGCCGGTTACCTTCTGCATCTCTTCGGCCAACGCAGCCTGCACCTTGCGCAGCGCCTCGTTCACGGCCGCCAGCACCAGGTCCTCCATCATGCGGGCGTCGCCCGAACCCGCCAGCGCGTCTTCGATCTTGAGCTCGAGCAGTTGCATGCGGCCGTTCACCGTCACCGTAACCATGCCCCCTCCGGCGTCGGCCGTGGCACGTTGTTTTTCGGCACGCTCCTGGATGCGGCCCATTTCTTTCTGCAGGTTGCGCGCCTGCTTCATCATGTCGAGCATTCCAAGTTCTGCCATTGTGATCAGTTTCTCCTGGTATCGGGGGCTGGCATCAATCCGACTGGTCCAGCCGCGTAACTTTTTCGATGCGCCCCTGCAATATTTCCTGGGCAGCCTTGACCAACGGATCCTCGCGGGCTTGCGCTTCGGCCTCGCTGTCACGCCCCGCTTCGAGCGTCTTGACAGAAAAAGAATCGGCAACCCTCTCGTTGTTGAGGCCCAGTACTTCGAGTTCCAACTCGGCGCCGAAGTGTTCCCGGGCCAGGCCGAGGACCCGGCCCCTGAGTTCTTTTTCTTCCAGCCGGCGCAGGTGGCCAGACAGCTGCGGCTTGATGCTGAGCTTGTGGGTGTCGAGCTGCAATACCTCGCAGTTGGTGAGTAACACGTAGAGATCAATGCCTGCCTTGTTCTGCACCGAGGCCAGGAAGTCCTCCCAGCGCTCGCCGTGACTGCCTTCAGCGGCTGTCGCGGCGCTCCCTGGCCCGGGCGCCGTCTGCCCCGCTGCCTCCTGCGCCACCGGCGTTCCCAGCGGGGGCGCGGCCTCTTCGGGGGCGGGATCTTTCTCACTGACAGCCTTCGGAGGTTCAGCTTCAGCCTTTGAGCTTTGCGACTTCCCCCGGGCTGCAGGCGGCGGGATTTCAGGCCCACCGCGCAGGCCTTCGAGCAGCTCTGCGGCCATGGCCACGGGCTCGAGCGAGGCCACCTGCAGCAGGCCCATCTCCAGCACCAGCTCGGGAGATTCCGAGCCCCGCAACTGCGAGGCGGTCTTGAGCAGGCACTGGAACACGCGGTGAAGGTCGAGCGTGCTGCGCCGACCGGCAAGGCGTTCGGCCAGCTGTCGATAGTCGTCACCGGCTCCGCGGGGCACGGCCTCGACACCGGCCGAGTCCGCTATGGTCACGTAGCGCAGCAGCTCCATGACCCGCAGCAACAGGTTCGAAGTATCGTATCCGCGATCGCGGCAAAGCGCCGCCAGCTCGACCACCCGGGCACAGTCAGCGTCGAGGATGCCTTCGACAACTGCGGCCACCGAGTCGCGCCCGGCTATGCCGAGAAAATCAGACACGAAGGCCGCGTCCATTTTTTCTTCGCCCGACGCGACCACCTGCTCCAGCAGTGACTGGGCATCGCGCATGCTGCCGTCGGCCTCGCGGCTCAACAGCTCTATGGCATCAAGACCGACACCAAGCTTGTCGACCTCGGCCACGTGCGCAAGATGGCCTACCATGTCGGTCATCGATATGCGCCGGAAGTCGTAACGCTGGCAGCGCGATAACACGGTAGCCGGCATCTTCTGGATCTCGGTGGTGGCCATGATGAAGCGCACATGATCCGGCGGCTCCTCGAGCAGCTTGAGCAATGCGTTAAAAGCACCCTTGGAGAGCTGGTGCACCTCGTCGATTATGTAAACGCGGTAGCGCGAACCCGCCGGCCGGTAAGCCGAAGTCTCGATGATGGCGCGAACGTCGTCCACGCTGTTATTCGATGCACCGTCGATCTCGAGGACATCGACCGACGCGTCGGCCAGCGCCTGGGTGCAAGGCGGGCACTGGTTACAAGGCTCGGCTCCCTTGCGTTCGGAACAGTTGAGAGCCCTCGCCAGCAAGCGGGCCACCGTGGTCTTGCCCACTCCACGCACGCCGGTAAACAGAAACGCGTGTCCCACCCGGTCACGCTCGAGGGCCGAACCGAGGGTGCGGGTAACGTGCGGCTGGCCCACGACCTCGGCAAAGGTCCTGGGCCGCCATCTTCTTGCAAGTACCTGGTAAGCCATGTTTCTGTTCTCGACCACTGAAAACCGCTGGCCCCGGCGTCAACCGAGGCGCGGCAGCTATCCAGCCCCGAAGCAGCTATCATTGTTCACCCCGACGGGCAACGAAAGCCCTCGCCCTGCGCAAGGCCGAAACTCCATTGCGCTGCATCGGCAAACAGTGCAGTATCGGCGACATGAAGCGCCAATCGCACCCTGCTGTCCCCGTGACGGCCTTTTTTCCGCTACTGCTTCCCGTACTGCTGGCCCTGCTTCTGCCCACTACCAGCGTCCGGGCCGATGTCCTCCCGCCGGGAGAAACCATCAGGGAAAGCAACGTCCACGAGGTAGCCGACTACATCACGCCGGGCGTACGCTGGTGCGTAGAAAACGGCATGACCATGGACATCGTGGCCTACAAGCACATTCCGCCGCCGGTCATCTACTCCGAGGCCACCGAAAAATACTCCGGCCAGGTGGTGCTCAACGACGAGGGTCTGGTCGAAAACTGGGTGGCCGGCAAGCCCTTTCCCGCCGTTGACCCCAACGACCCACGCGCCGCCATGAAGGTGATGTACAACTTCGAGCGCAGCATATACTTCTCGGAATCGCTGGATCTTAATTACATGGACGCCGACACCGGCTCGCTCTATACCGACTCCAAGGGAAGGACCCAGTACAACGTGGAGCGACATTTCGTGCCCGAGTGGCTGCGGGTGATGCGCTTCGAGGGCAGGCTGGTACACGAACCCAAGCCCCTGTTGTTGCCCAACAAGGACAGCGTGTTCTACAAGGCCGGCCTCTACCCGCTCATAGAACCCTTTGACCTCAGGGGCGTTGGTGGGGTGAGTTTCAGGTACCAGGACCAGAGCCGCCACGACGACACCTGGCTGTACATTCCGCTTACCCGGCGCGTACGCCGCATGTCGACCGCCCAGCGCAGTGATGCCATGTTCGGCCAGGACATCGACGTGGACAGCTTCGGCGGCTACGCCGGGCAGATTCCCTGGTTCGACTGGAAACTGCTGGGCGTCAAGCCCATGTACCTGTCGCTGCACGGCGAACGCCTGCCCCCCGAACCCTGCGAGGGAGACGGCGGCATGACCTTCTGCGAAAAATGGGAGATGCGCCCCGAGGTATACGTCGTGGAGGGTATTTCCAAGTCCCCCACCTATGCGTTCAGCAAGCGTATTATCTTCCTGGACAAGGAAACCAACGTGGTCAGCGTGTCGGACCTCTACGACCAGGGCGGAGAGTTGTGGAAAACGGTCATGCTCAGTTTTCGCTCTTCGAAGCGACCCAACCCGAAGGTTGATTTTGAGTACGACGAGACACGAATGTTTGCCTACGCGTACTCGGTCATAGACACCCAGCTCATGCACGGCACGAGGGTGGCGATACCCGGGCTGGCCTTTCAGGACGAGGCGGCCTGGTACCTCGACCTCGGCCCCGACGTGGACACGGCTGCCGATGAAGATTGGTTCTCGATTCCCGGGCTGCTTTCGGCCAGCCGCTGAGCCTGCTGCCTGGCAAGCGGACTCCCGGCCCGGGCCGTACGAGGCGACTATCGAGAAAAAACGGGAGACACTGCTAACGGAGAGGTGTCCGAGTTCGGCTTAAGGAGCACGCCTGGAACGCGTGTGTGCCGAAAGGTACCGTGGGTTCGAATCCCACCATCTCCGCCAACGCGTTACGGATGCGATTCAAGACATCGATTGCCTCTCGGATTC
>JACNKC010000084.1 GCA_014382245.1 Pseudomonadota bacterium
GCCCTGCTGGGCTTTGCCTTGTTGCTGCTGGTCCAGCTCGACCTGCCCCCCGAGGTCGAGCTGTGGATACGCGGAGCCGGTGTCGTGGCCCTTACCGCGGTCGTGCTTTTGATCGTTGTGCGATTCAACCGCGAGCGCATGCTGCCCCTTCTCGATCGAATCTGGGGTCTGTTGCCGTCGCGAATTTCCCAGCCGCTCGTAAAACTGGAGCACCAGTTTATCGACGCGCTGGTAGCGGTAGGCGATCTTCGCACACTCGCGTTGCTACTGGTCTGGTCGTTTTACGTGTGGATTGTTATCGCCGCTTCGTTTGCCCTGGGGTTTCCGGCCTTCGACCTCGAGCTTCCGTACCTACAGGGCGGCATCGGCGTGACAACGCTGGTGGCCCTTGCGGTGGCGGTTCCGTCGGCGCCTGGCTTCTGGGGGACCTTCGAGTACGGCAGCCGCCTGGCTCTCGAAAGCGTCTACGGCACACCATCGATTCTCGCGGTGGGCTATGCTTTTTTCACGCATTTCGTACAGTTTTCGACTCAAGTTGTGTTGGGGCTTGTGTACCTGGTGAGAGAAGGGCTAAGCTTTGGCGAGTTGGGTCGCGTGGGTAAAACCAGCGACCCCGGACAAACAGGCGATGTACCTTCTCAATGATCGTAAACTACTGCTCTGCGTAGGCGGCGGTATCGCCGCCTACAAGTGCGCCGAGCTCGTTCGCCTTCTCACGGCTGCCGGGGCCACGGTGCAGGTCGCGATGACCGGCGCAGCTGCGCGTTTCGTCTCGCCGCTGACCCTGCAGACCCTGTCGGGCAACCCGGTCGCCACCGATCTTCTAGACGCCTCGCAAGACGCCACTGTAGGCCATATTCGCCTGGCAGATGAAGCCGACGCCGTGCTGGTGGCTCCCGCGACAGCCGATCTGCTTGCCCGGCTGGCTCTCGGCATTACCAACGACGTAGTGACGGCGACGGTGCTCGCCACCCGTGCTCCAGTGGTCATCGCACCGTCGATGAACGTAAACATGTACTCGCACCCGGCGGTCCGGGCCAACATCAAGACCCTTGAAGGTTATGGTTACTCTGTGTTGGAACCAGACAGCGGCGAGCTCGCCTGCGGTTGGGAGGGGCAGGGCAGGTTGCCCGACCGCGAGGACCTTGCCGACAGCCTGGCGGCGTGTTTCGTCGAGCGCGACCTCGAGGGCATGTCGGTTCTCGTTTCCGCCGGCCCCAGCCGCGAAGCTCTCGACCCGGTGCGCTACATCAGTAACCGATCGAGCGGGCGCATGGGCTACGCGTTGGCGGCAGCCGCTCGAAGGCGAGGAGCCGCGGTAACGCTGGTCAGCGGCCCCTGCAGCCTGCGTTCCCCCAGGGATTGCTCGCTTGTCGATGTAGAGACCGCCGAAGACTTTCGCGATCAGATGCTCGACCGGGCGGTCGACGCCGACGTGGTGATGATGGTCGCAGCCGTAGCTGATTACGCGCCTGGTACGGTAGCGAAGAGCAAGATCAAGAAGGGGGATGCGCAGATGCGCGTTGACCTTGTCAAAACCCCCGACGTTCTTTCGTTGCTCGGTGAGCGTGCGCGACGCCCCAACTCGGTGCTGGTGGGGTTTGCTGCCGAGACCGAAAACCTCGCGCCCAATGCCCTGGCCAAGCTACAAAGGAAAAAGTTGGACCTGGTCGTCGCCAACGACGTGTCGGGAAACGACGGTGGCTTCGATTCAACTGAGAACGCAGCGCTGATCATTGACCGTGACGGCAAGGACGAGAGCACCGGATCCATGAGCAAGGATGAGCTCGCCGATCGTATACTCGACCGAGTCGTGGCCTTGCGGCAGCCAGCTGCAGCTTCCAGCGCTGGTGCGTAAAAGAAAGCTCGGCTAGTCCATTTCGACTGGAATGCGCGGCGCGCGATTGAGTAGCCGCTGCATGATTCGTTCTTCTGCCTCCCGGCCGAGACTTCGGCCGCGCCGCATTTTCCTGAGCTCCCGCCTCAGGCGGATACTTCGCTTGAGCATCTCGCTACCCGTTGCGTCCAGTTCCTGGGTGAACGAATGTTTCTTATGAACCAGCAGGTCCATAACTGCGTGCACGCAGGCGTGGTTGTAGCGCTCCACGGTCGTTCGGGACAGCGAGTAGCGCGACGCCCGGTTGACCGTGTTGACCAGCAGCTGCCACTGCTCGAGTTTGCTGATGCCCATGAGCGAGTCAAAGATCCTCTTGTTGGCCTTGAAAGAAAGCAGGGTGTGTTCGATCGTCTGCTCTACCAGCTCGTCACAGTCCTCGTAGTTAAACCCGAGCACCTGCCTGGCGCGGCGCCAATAGCGGATTCGCTGCAGCCCGTCCATGCGTGCTTCCCAGTAGGCGTGCCCCGAGGTACGCGCACGAAAGCTGATCAAGGTGTGGATGGGTACGAAGTGGTTATGCGACAGGATATCGGCCGCCAGGTGGGTCATGTACCCCCACGCGAAGGCTTTCTGTCCGTCTCCGCGAGCCTGGCGCACGAGTTCCCAGGCGACGGGCCAGCCGTGGCAGTGGGTAGCGAGCGACCTCGTGTACGCCTTTGCCTGTACGATGTCGGCCCCGATACATCCGTAGAGGTAGCGGTTCTCGTTCGCCCCGATGATGGCTTGTAGGGCTGGGGGCAGGCTGGTAATATTCGCCAGCACCTGCGAGCCATGAACAATGTGGGTTATGGGCCCCCAGGCGAGCGCGCTGTCGGGCAAACCCAGGATGGCCAGTAGCACGGCGACAATGGTGAACAAGGCAAGCATAGAGAGGGCCCGGCAACTGGCCAGCGATTATTTAAGTCGCGAGCTCGAGCTGGGTCTTGAGTTTCTCCCTGTCTCTCCGTCAAAGCCAGCTCCTGCGCCCACCCCGGCTGGGAGGACGGTGGCAGCTGACCCGAGACCACGGCTCGAGGCCGGGCCCGACAAGGACCGCCTGCTGCTGGAACCCGAAGTCAACGCTGCCAATTCCCTGCAGGAGCTGGGAACTGCGCTGGGTGACTGCCAGCGCTGCAAGTTGGCTGGTGGGCGGCGCAGCATTGTCTTCGGCGTCGGCAACAGTGATGCCCGCTTGATGTTCGTCGGCGAAGCCCCTGGCGAGGAAGAAGACCTGCAGGGCCTGCCCTTCGTGGGCAAAGCGGGCCAGCTGCTCGACAAGATACTCGGCGCTGGTATGGGCCTCAGTCGTGAGGAGGTCTACATCGCCAACGTCGTCAAGTGTCGACCGCCGAAAAATCGTAATCCGCAACCCGATGAAATCGTTGCCTGCGAGCCGTTTCTCTTGAAGCAGGTGGAACTCGTCAAACCCGAGGTCATAGTGACCCTTGGCGCCTTTGCGACCCAGGTCATGTTGAGAAACCGGGTGGCGATATCAAAGCAGAGAGGGCGTTGGCAGGACTATCACGGTGTGGCGCTGATGCCGACGTTTCACCCCGCTTACCTGCTGCGCTCGCCGTCCGAAAAGAGAGTCGTGTGGGGTGATATCAAGTTGGTGATGGCTCGCCTCGGCCTGGAGCAAGGCTGATGGGCGAGCAGCGGATAAAAACCTCGCTGGTAGGCCTTGCCGCGTTATTCCTGGTGTTGCTCGCACCAGCGTCTAACGGGGCCTCGGGAGGGGTGGTCTACCATGCAGTGATAGACGGACCCATCAGCCCCGCGGTGGCGGACTTTATACAATCTTCGATCGGGCAGGCCCACGAAGCCGACGCAGCCCTGCTCATCATCGAGCTCGACACTCCCGGTGGCCTGCTAAACTCTACCAAGACCATCGCCAAGGACCTTCTCGCGTCACCGGTGCCGGTGGCTGTCTGGGTCGCGCCCGGAGGTGCCGGGGCAATTTCGGCCGGTGTCTTCATAACCCTCGCTGCCCACGTGGCCGTGATGGCTCCAGGTACGACGATTGGCGCAGCTCACCCGGTGTCGGGACAGGGCGGCGACATTGAAGGCGACATGCGTGAGAAGGTCGAAAACTACGCCGTCTCGTTCGTCGAATCGATAGCTAATCGACGCGGTCGTAACGTAGAGTGGGCGGAGAAAGCGGTGCGCGAGAGCGTCGCCATAACCGAAATCGAGGCCGTCGAACTGGGCGTGGTGGATTTCGCGGCCGGCGATATTGCCGAGCTTCTCCAGAAAGCGTCGGGCATGGAGATCGAACTCGCTGGCGAAACCGTTACGCTCGACCTGGCCTCTCTGGCCGACCTGCCCGGCGGACCGCCTGTGCACGAGATAGAGATGACGCTGAGGCAGAAAGTGCTCAGCATCATCACCGACCCCAACATCGCGTACCTTCTCATGATGGCCGGCATGCTGGGCTTGTACATGGAGTTTTCTAACCCGGGTACGATCTTTCCCGGCGTGGCCGGCGCCATATGCCTGCTGCTGGCGTTGCTCGCGTCGCAGGTGCTACCTATTAACTCCACCGGCGTTTTACTGCTGGTGCTGGGAATGGCTTTCCTCCTGGGGGAGTTGGTTATGCCCAGTTTTGGTGTGCTTGGTTTCGGGGGCATAGTCGCGTTGACGCTTGGTTCACTGTTCCTTTACACACCGGAGTCGAACCTGGCGGTAGACACGGGCCTTATCGTGGGAATGATGCTCACATTTGCCGCTGCCCTGCTCGTGGTGGTTGGGCTGCTTGTCAAAGACAGGCGCAGGCCGTCAATGACGGGAGCCGAGGGCTTGGTCGGGGAGATCGGCGTTGCCGCTGGTGATCTTCGCGAAATTGGCATGGTGCGCGTGCATGGCGAACTCTGGCGGGCCAGGTGCGGACAGGAACTTGAGACAGGGACGAGAGTAAGAGTAGTGTCGATCGACGGTCTAGAGCTGACCGTTGTTGTTGATGAACGCGGGTCGCTGTAAACCCGCAAGAGGAGAGCAATATGTTCAGTATTTATGCGGCGGCCGCGGTGCTTGCGGCCCTGGCCAGTGGCTTCAAGATAATGAAGGAATACGAGCGAGCAGTAGTGCTCAGGCTCGGTCGGCTGGTGGGCTACCGTGGCCCTGGGATCATCTATGTCATTCCCCTGATTGAACGCATGGCGAGGGTCGACATGAGAACCATAACCATGGACGTACCGACCCAGGACGTCATTACCCGTGACAACGTGTCGGTCAAGGTAAACGCGGTCATGTACCTTCGAGTTATGGACCCCAGCAAGGCCACCATGGAAGTAGAGGACTATCTCTACGCCACTTCCCAGCTCGCACAGACCACGCTGCGCAGTGTTTGCGGGCAAGCAGAACTTGACGAGTTGCTGGCCGAGCGGGACCGCGTCAATCAACAGATACAGGAGATACTCGACGTGCAGACCGACCCCTGGGGTATCAAGGTCGTGAGCGTGGAGGTCAAGCACATCGACCTGCCCCAGGACATGCAGCGGGCCATGGCCAAGCAGGCCGAGGCTGAGCGCGAGCGTCGGGCAAAGGTGATCAACGCCGAAGGAGAGTTCCAGGCTTCGGGGCGTCTCGCCGAGGCCGCCGCGCGTATCGCGGAAGAACCAGTTGCCATTCAGTTACGCTTTCTGCAAACGCTTTCGGAGCTCGCTTCTGAGAATAATTCGACAGTTATTCTGCCGGTACCCGTGGACCTGCTGGCGTCGTTGATGCCTTCAAAGAAGGAAACGACACCGGGCTGACCGGGTTTTGAAAGCAGCACAACAACAGGCAGGGTGCCCGAGCCCGGTGTTTGAGTACGAGCTCCCCGAAGAACTCGTTGCCCAGCATCCACCTGCCCGACGCAGTGATTCGCGACTCATGGTCGTTGATCGGCGCTCGGGCCGGGTAAGCGATGCCGTGTTCAACGAGCTCGGGGATATTCTGCGGCCGGGCGATACCCTGGTGCTCAATGATTCGCGGGTTTTCCCTGCCCGCCTGCTGACCCGCAGGGCCACCGGCGGTCGCGTTGAATTGCTCCTGCTTGAGCTTCCGCGCTCGGGACGCGCGCGATCCATGTACAAGGCTTCGCGCCCCTTACGCGACGGGCAGCAGCTGCTGCTCGAGAACGGGGGCAGGGTCAGCGTGGTTGGGCCGGTGCAATCCGGGCGCTGTGTCGTTGATTTTGGAGACGGCGACGCTGCCAGTTTCATCGAGGCCAACGGGCAGGTGCCGCTACCGCCGTATATAAAGCGCCCAGCGGTGGCCGATGACAGGGAAAGGTATCAGACTGTTTATGCCCGCAGGCAGGGCTCGGTCGCGGCACCTACCGCGGGTCTTCACTTCAGTAAGGGAATGCTCGCAGGGCTTGGCGACCGGGGAATCGGCCGTTGCTCGCTGACCCTGCACGTGGGCCCGGCCACCTTCCTGCCTTTGCGCAACGATCTCGGGGACCCGGTTGCGCCGGAAGAAGAATATTACGAAGTAGGAGAGGATGCGGTGTCGGCGGTGCGTCGCTGTCGCAGCAATGGAGGCCGGGTGGTGGCGATAGGCACCACGAGCGTTCGCACAATGGAGACGATGGCTGACGGAGAGCGAGGGTTGCTCCGAGGCTCGGGTACCACGGATTTGTTCATCTCACCAGGATACCAGTTCGAGGTAGTAGACGTGCTCCTCACCAATTTCCACTTGCCGGGCACCAGCCTTCTTCAGCTGGTCGCTGCTTTCGCCGGGCGCGAACTGGCTGCCCACGCGTACAACGAAGCAGTGAAGCGTCGCTACCGCTTCTACAGCTACGGCGACGCCATGCTCGTACTGTAAGTAACTTGATTAATTTTGAAGCCAGCACGGCCAGCGATTGCGCGGGCCGCTCGGGAACCCTTAAGACCGAGCACGGTGATGTGCCCACGCCCCTGTTCATGCCGGTGGGCACGGCGGGGACGGTAAAGGGGCTGACGCCCGACCAGTTGAGTTCAGCCGGGGTCAGGATGCTGTTGGCCAACACTTACCACTTGCACCTCCGGCCGGGCGTGGGTTGTATCGAGTCCCTCGGTGGACTGCATAGTTTCATGGCCTGGGACGGACCTGTCCTGACCGACAGCGGCGGATACCAGGTGTTCAGCCTGGGAAAGAACGTGAAAGTTGACGAAGCGGGCGCGGTGTTTCGGTCTCACATAGATGGCTCGAAGGTCCACTTTACGCCCGAGTCGGTGGCCCGCACACAACGAGCCCTGGGAGTCGACGTGGCCATGGTACTAGACGTCGTGACCGGCAATGGCTCTGACAGGCGCGCGGCCGAGTCTGCTGCCGCTCGGACCCTCAGGTGGGCCGTGCGAAGCAGGGAGCTACCGATCGACCATCAGCCGGGCGCCACATTCGGCATAATGCAGGGCGGGCTCTTTGAGGATATCCGCCGCGAAAATGCCGAGGGGCTGCTGGAGCTCGATTTTCCCGGCTACGCGGTTGGAGGTCTGTCGGTGGGCGAGGAGCGAGAAAAAACCATGCACATGGCCGAGTACAGCGTTGGCCTGCTGCCTGCCGACAAGCCGCGCTACATGATGGGCATGGGTACTCCCGAGGACCTGGTCGCCTTGTGTGGCATGGGCTACGACATGTTTGACTGCGTTCTCCCCACGCGCAATGCACGCAATTGCACGCTGTTTACGTCCCGGGGGGTCGTAGCCATACGAAATTCTCGCTACGCTGACGACCCTGACCCCGTGGATCCTCGTTGTTCATGCTACACTTGCAGTAACTTTTCCGCGGCTTACCTGAACCACCTGGCCAAGAGGCATGAAATGCTGGGCGCTACACTGGCCAGCCTGCACAACGTTGCGTTCTACCAGAATCTGGTAGAGGAGATCAGGGGAGCGCTGGCGCTGGGTACATACGGAGAATTCGCCGACAATTTCTTTGCGCGATACCGAGGGGAAAAATAGAAAATGGACGATTTGATGTTTGAAGGGTTGCTGCTGGCCCAGGCTGGTGGACAGCCAGGGGGAGTTCAGGCTTTTTTGCCGCTAATCCTCATTCTCGCGGTTTTTTATTTCCTCCTTGTGAGGCCGCAGCAGAAACGCGCCAAGGAACATCAGGCCATGGTCGATAACCTCAAGCGGGGCGACCAGGTTGTTACTTCGGGGGGGCTATATGGCCGCCTGGTCGAGGTCAGCGAGGGCGTGGTCACCCTCGAGGTGGCTACAAACGTGATGGTCAAGTTCCAGCGCAACCAGATCGGTGACCTGGCCAGGGATGACAAGAAGGAGGGGAAGGGGTGAATCGCGGACTTGCCTGGCGCGCGGGCGCTGTTTTTTCATCGTTGGCGCTGGCTTTGTTCTTTCTGTTTCCGGGCATGGTCGGCGAGTTGCCGTCGTGGTGGCCCGGCGTGTTCCCTTCCGAGTCTATACGCCTGGGCCTGGACCTGCAGGGTGGCATACACCTGGTGCTCGAGGTGGATTCAGATAAGGCCGTCGCCAACCAGGTGGACTTTCTCTCGCAGCAACTCAAGCGTGAGCTTCGAGACGAGGAGATAGCGACCAGGGACTGGACAGTGGACGGTGACACTGGCTTTTCTTTTGACCTCGTGAGTCGGTCCAGGCGTGACAGGGTAGACAGCGTCATTGCTGACCGTTACGGCAACGTAGAAGCTGCTGCCGCCAATGACGGCCGACGCCTGGCTTACCGTTTCATCCAGCCGGAAGTCGACAACATCAAGCAGCTGGCTGTCGACCAGGCGCTCGAGACTATCAGGAACCGGGTGGATGAATTCGGCGTTAACGAGCCGACCATTCAGAGAACCGGTAAGGACGGCATACTCATCCAACTGCCGGGTGTCCAGGACCCCGAGAGGGCCAAGACCCTCATCGGACGTACGGCCCAGCTCGAGTTCCTTCTCGTTGCCGACCAAGCCGGCAAAGCGGGAGAGCAGATCCTTTCGGGCTTTGAAGTCGACCCGCTTACGGGTGGGCGCTACGACGTGCAATACAACCTCGACCCCGAGGTCATCATGACCGGCGAGGTCATCTCGGACGCCCGCCACAGGCCCGGCCAACTGGGCGAAAGCCCCTACGTGCTGATCACTCTCAATGGCCACGGCGCGAGTGTTTTTGAGAGAGTAACCCGTGAGAGCGTGGGCCGACAGCTGGCTATTGTTCTCGACGGCAAGGTGCAGAGCGCACCGGTGATTCGCGAGCGCATAGGAGGTGGGGTCGCGTCTATAACGGGGAACTTCACGCTCGACGAGGCCCGGGACCTGGCCATCGTCTTACGCGCAGGCGCGCTGCCGGCACCGGTTACGATCGCGGAAGAACGTACTGTTGGTCCATCCCTGGGCCGCGACTCGATTGTAAACGGCACGCGCTCGTTCATGCTTGGGGGCGTCATGGTGATCATCTTTATGATGATTTACTACCGCTTTTCGGGCTTCCTGGCTGATCTTTCCTTGATTCTGAACGTGGTTATTCTTCTCGGGGTGCTCGCAGGCTTCGAGGCCACTCTCACCTTGCCCGGTATTGCGGGAATCGTTCTGACCCTGGGCATGGCGGTTGACGCCAACGTCTTGATAAACGAGAGGGTTCGCGAAGAGCTGCGCCAGGGGCAACCCCCGCGCGCGGCCCTCGACGCAGGCTACAGCAGGGCGCTGCCTGCCATTCTCGACTCCAACCTGACAACCTTCCTGGCAGGCTTGATCCTGTTTCAGTTCGGCTCCGGGCCGATCAAAGGATTCGCCCTTACCCTGTGTGTGGGCATAGGTAGCACTATCTTTTCGGCTGTCTTCGCCAGCCGCGTGTTTCACGACTTGACGATGGTTCGCGCGAGCAACCGTTCGTTGAGCATTTAATCCGGCCCTCGAGCGGGAGACGTCATGTTAGAGATCGTAAAGCCTGGGATTAACATCAACTTCATCAAGCTGAGGCGTATTGCGTTTGCGTTCTCAGCTCTGGTCATCGGGATCGGCCTGCTGTCGTTGGTAATGAAGGGTGGGCTGAACTACGGCATTGATTTTACTGGCGGGATGATGGTTCACGTGGGTTTCGAGGACGATATATCGATTGGGCAGGTGCGCAGTGCCGTTGCCGAGGTGGGACTGGGGGATATCTCGGTACAGGAGTTCGGCACCCAGGGGCACGAGTACCTGCTGCGAGTACCGTCGGGAGATTCCAGTGTCGGCGGAGGGCGTGCTGCTACGATCAAGGAAGCACTGCGCGAATCCTTGCCAGCTTCCGGTTTCAAAGAACTACGCACCGAGATCGTGGGCCCTCGAGTAGGCAAGGAGCTCCGGCGTAGGGGTATCCTGTCGGTCCTGTTTGCGACACTGATGATGGGTGCCTACATCGCGTTCCGGTTCCAGCTCCGCTTTGGTGTTGGGGCCGGCATTGCACTTCTACATGACGTGCTGGTGACCATCGGGGCGCTTTCATTAGCGAACGTAGAGATCGACCTGAGTGTCGTCGCGGGCCTGCTTACGGTGGTGGGCTACTCGGTCAACGATACCGTGGTGGTGTCTGATAGAATCCGGGAAAACATGAAGAAGTTCTCCCGCGATGACATGGCGTCGTTGATAAACTCGAGCATCAACGAAACACTTTCCCGCACCGTATTGACGACCGGCACATCGCTGATGGTGTTGTTCGCACTGTTCTTCGTGGGCGGTGGAGTCATCCACGGCTTTGCCTACACACTTATAATCGGCCTCTCTGTCGGAACTTATTCTTCTGTTTTTATTGCCAGCCCGGTCGTGGAATACATGAAGGCCGGGGAGCGCTGACCCCGGCTTCGGTACTGTGCCGTATGGCTGAACTCCAACAGCAGGACGTGGGCGTCCAGGAGCCCCACCGCAGCAGGTTGTATTCCGACCTGTCGGGTATGTACGACCGGGTTTTTACCCGGGTCTTTGCGTCACGTATTGAAACCGTGGTGTCTGGCCTGGGCATTGAACCCGGCGCCCGCGTACTCGAAGTGGGGGTCGGGACCGGCTTGTCTCTCGACTCTTACCCGAGTCACTGCCAGGTCACGGGCATAGACGTGTCGGAAGACATGCTCGAACGGGCTCGAGAGAAGTTGAATCCCGAAGCTCACGCGCACATCAAGCTCGAGTGCATGGACGCGATGGACCTGCCCTTTGAAGACGGATCTTTTGATTACGTGACCGCCTTCCACGTTGTGACTGTCGTTCCCGATCCTGCGCGACTCGTTCGGGAGATGGCCCGCATCTGCAAGGCCGATGGATTCGTGGTCATCATCAACCATTTCAGCAGTCAGCGTCGCGCGGTAAGAGCGGTCGTTAACTTGGTAGATCCTCTCACCCGGCGACTGGGTTGGAGTACTCGCCTTGCGCTCGATGAGGTCATAGGCAAGCCTAGCCTCAGGCTGAAGAACCGCTACAAGACCTCGCCCTGGTCCTTGTTTACGGTCGTGGAAGCCCGCAAGGAAGTAGACTTTCTACCGGGCAGTTGAAGGCCCTCGTCGGCCTTCAGTGCCTGGTCTTATCGCCGTTTACGGGTAGTCCCCCGCTGCGCATCAAGCGGTGGGTGTAACGGTCGTTGCTACCCTCGGCCCAGGCCTTGTACAGGCGCATCCGCGATTCGGTGTCATTGAACAGGGCTGAATCCGCTATGTGGGACAGGACCCTGACGTAGGCGTCGAAGTGCTGGCTGAGTTCCATGTAAACGGGCGCGATTTCGCCTTCGCTGCGACCCAACTCGCGGTCGAGACTTCCCAGGTCAAGGTAGGCTCTGCTTCCTATATCAAAAAAGTACTCGGTCGTCGGTAAGCGGGATTCGAGATGATCGAGGAAAATTCCCGATAGAAAAAGCGAGCTATCAGCCAGGCTTTTGAGCTGTACGTAGCGTGTGACCGGGGTTTCGTTACCCGCTTTCAGGAGTTCTACACCAAAGACTTTTTCGAGTTCACCGGGCGTTAAGCGCACGAATCGTTGCAGCACAGTAACGAGGTAATACCCGGTTTCCCGCGGAGAGTTGACGGCCTCGCTTGTCATGGCCTCGACCACTAGATCGTGAAAGACCTCTCCAGTCTGTTGACTAACCAGGGTGCTGTCTTTGTCTGCCATGCGAGCTCCTCGTCCGGTCTTAACTCGCTATAAGGTTACTCAGCCGTGGAGCAACTTGCTACACTGAATTCTCCATTGCGAACAAAGGAGCAAGGGGGTGGGAGCGTTATGACGCGCCGCTCGGGGTGCTATGGCCGCATCCAGTGCGGCCGCGCGACAAGAAGAAGCCTGAAAGCGGGCCCAGAGTATCCAGCGCAGTGCAGCGGGCAGCCGGTATTTCAGGGAGTCCCGCTGGGGGGGGACGATGCTTGTTCTGTGCCGGGAACAAAGAAAGACAGGCCGCGGCCAAGCAGTTTCCAGAAACCACCCCTGCTGCTGCCCGACACCCAGGAGTTAGCGCCATCGTACAACGCAGCGTCGTTCACCAGCTTACCCAGGGTACCTTCGCCCTGGTTTATCTTCGAGGTGATGGCGGCGATACTGGTCGACGAACGTCTGAAACTGCCGAGCGTTTCGTCGGCAAACTGCTCGTCGTGAGCAAGTCGGGCGAGGGCGCCATTTCCCTCGTTG
Organism: Pseudomonadota bacterium; assembly: GCA_014382245.1. Lineage (GTDB taxonomy): Bacteria > Desulfobacterota > Binatia > UBA1149 > UBA1149 > UBA1149. The sequence goes on from JACNKC010000084.1 coordinate 12,441, forward strand.
AGGCTGCCCGCAAAGTCAGCAAAGTCGGTCGAGGCGTCTTCCAGGTTCTCGATGATGGCGTCGACGCGAGTGTCATCGGATAGGAGCATGCCCACGGTTCCCTCTCCCTCCTCAACTCGTGCAGCGAGGCGATCTATCCTGGCGCTCGCAGATTCGAGGCTGGCGGCGGTGCTGTTAACGTCCTCCATGAAGGAGAGACCAAAATCCTTGTCGTTGATGAGACGGCCTACCACGCCTTCTCCGGTAAGTATGTCGTTGAGCACTTGTCGCAGGAGGGCAGTTACTTCGATAGCGTTACTCACAACGTCACCGCTCTGTCCCAGGATGCCCTCGTAATCGACCGGGTCGACCGAGCGAATGAGATTCCCGGGGGCAAGGAGTTCGGCGTCAACGGAGCCCGCAGAAAGTTCTACGTACTTGTCGCCCAGCATGCCCAGGGTCTGTATTCGCCCGACCGTGTCCTGTCGAATTCTGTTGGCTACCGAACTCGAGACAGATAACTGTACTTCCACGTACTGGGCCCGTGGGTCGCTGGGAAAGCGCATCCTTCTCACGGAGCCGACCGATACGCCGTTGAGGGCGACGTGGGCACCCTCCAGCAATCCGTTGGTTCGGGTGAACTCTATTCGGTAGTGGTTTTTCCCCTCCCAGAAACGTTGCTCCTGTCCGACCAGGAACACCGCGACCATCACTATCACGAGGGTGGCGATAGTGAGCGCGCCCACAGCAAAGGATTTATTGCCGGTATCTTTCACTCCGCTACCTGTAATCCAGGCCCCGGTCGGGCGGGGTCGGGGTAGAGAAACTCGCGTATCACGGGGTCTGAACTGGCCAACACATCCTCGACACTCGCGATTTCTCGTATCTCACCATTGTACAGGAAGGCAATCTTGTCCGCGACATATCTCGCCGTAGCCACATCGTGCGTAACCACCACAGCGCTTAGCCCCAGGCGGGCTTGCAGCTCCCGTAACAGGCGGTTGACCTGGTGCCCGGTGATCGGATCCAGTCCCGTGGTGGGCTCGTCGTAGAGCAGCAGGTCGGGTTCGAGGGCCAGGGTACGGGCGAGGGCTGCTCGTTTGCGCATGCCCCCACTCAGTTCGGAGGGCATACGATCTTCTGTGCCTTCGAGGCTCACGAAGGAGAGCAGCTCGGCAATACGGTCACCGCGGGCGTCACCCGGGTAGAGGCCGTAATGCTCCAGCGGAAACGCGACGTTCTCGCCCACGGTGAGAGAATCAAACAGGGCACCCGCCTGGAAGAGCATTCCAACCCTGCGACGTACCGAGACGAGTTCCTTCTCGCTCTTGCCGCTGATCTCTTCGCCGTCGAAAAGCACACTTCCCCGGTCGGGCCTGTAGAGACCGTTCATGTGCTTGAGCAGGACGCTCTTACCGCAACCTGAGCGGCCCATGATGACCACCGTCTCCCCACGGTTGACGATAAAGTCGGTACCGATGAGTACATCGAGTTCGCCAAAACTGCAGTGCAGATCTCGACATTCAAGCAGTGTTTCAGGTCTACTCATGCGAACATCAACAGTGCCTTGCTGAGAAAGAAGTTTGTCACCAGCACGGTAATGGAGGCTTTGACCACGGTTGCGGTAGTGGCGTGGCCTACGCCATCAGCGCCGCCCCTCGCCTTGAGCCCCTGGTGGCAGGCTATGGTACCTATTATCGCGCCGAACACGGTGGCCTTGGCAAGGCTGCGCCACAGGTCCCCCAGGGTGAGAAACTGAACGAGGCTGGTGAAGTAGAAGGAAGGAGAAACCGACAGCTCGAGCCAGGCGATGACCATGCCCCCCAGTACGCCAACGAGATCGGCCATTGCCGTGAGCAGGGGCATCATGATGATGATGGCCAACAGTCGCGGGACTACCAGGTGTTGGACAGGGTCGGTGCCGAGAGCTCTTAGTGCGTCTACCTGCTCGGTCACCTTCATGGTGCCCAGTTCGGCTGCCATGCCGGCACCCACGCGGCCACCAATCATCAGGGCGGTGAGAACTGGCCCGAGTTCAGAGATGATGGCGAAGCCGACCACGCGGCTTACAAAAATCTTGGCGCCGAAGGTGCTCAGGAACCAGCCCAGCTGAAGGGCCATTACCATGCCGGTAAAAATCGCGGTGAGGTTTACGATCGAAAGGGAACGTACACCCACTTCGTGCATCTGGCTGACCACCGCGGTTCTCGAGGGAGGATCGCGCAGGCCGGTGACCAGCACGTCGCGGAACAACACAACCATTTCACCGAGTTGGGAGATCTTTGTACGCACGTCGAAAGGCCGCCGGCGCAGCGACAGCCATCCTCTAATAATACCACGACCGGACCCGCCGGGTGCAGGACCAGGCTGGACGGGGAGAAATCAGTCCTTGTCGTGGGCGGTATGCGCGTGCTCGCCGGCCCGCTGCATCTCGTCGATTACCGAGATGTCGGCCATGCGAATTCCAATAAGGTAGGCCGATCGAGCGATCATGTGCGCACCCACCGGGTTGGTCAGGGCCACGAAGAGCACCGTGAGTATCTCGGGCAGGACTCCGTGCCCGGTCTCCAGGGCATGCAAAGCCGAGCCTGCGAGGATGCCGGCCGTACCCAGGGTAGAAGCCTTGGTGACCGTGTGCAGCCGAGAATAGACGTCAGGCATTCTCAGCAGGCCGAGCGAAGCTGTTACGATGAAGAATGTGCCGCAGATCAGCGCGATCGATACGAGAAACTCAATCAACGGGCCGGCCCCTGACGAGATAACGCGCGAAGGCCACGGTGCCGAAAAAGCTGACGACGGCCAGGGCCATCACGGTGTCGGTGTAATCCCTGCTGTCAGCCAGGATGGCCCCAACGACCACCACGGCGAGTACAGAGGTCGTCATGGTGTCAGCGGCGATGACCCTGTCGGCTACGCTCGGTCCCCGGACGACCCGGTAGAGCGACACAAGCAAGGAAAGCGAGAGAAAAATCAGGCACCCGCCTGCTACCGACTCCAGCATTCTTCCAACTCCTGTAATCGCTTTTCGAAAGAGCCGCGTATGCTATCAGCGACTACTTCGGGATCTTCAATGTCGAGCGCATGGATGAAAAGCACCGTCCTGTCCTCGGATACTTCCAGGGTGAGCGTGCCCGGTGTGAGGGTGATAATGTTGGCAAGGGTGGCGATAGCGAGATCTGTTCTCAATTCAGTACGGTAGGCGATCAAGCCGGGCCTGATGCGCAGCCGGGGGCTCAGTACTATCCTGGCCACCTCCAGGTTTGACAGCACGAGTTCGCGCATGAAGCTTGCCAGCAGGCAGATTAGAGACCAGCCGCTTTTCATCTTACGCGAGCCTCAAGGACAACTGTTCCCCAGGCAACCGGGTCGAGCAGCTGGGCGGCGGCGATTTCAACGTAGGGAAGTAATATCGCGCCACCGAGGCCCAGTACGAGCGAGAGTGTCACCAGTGCCGCGATGGCAAATGTTCTCACCGGTTCACCCTGGACAACGATGGCGTTCTCGGCTTCCTGGCGCCAGAAAGCGTAGCGATAAATCTTCATCATCGAGTAGAGAGTAAGAAAGCTCACCACCAGGCTGACCGCAACGACTAAGTGGTTGGCCGCTTCAAGGCCCGAGCGCAGCAACATGAACTTGGCGACGAAGCCGCTCAGCGGCGGTGCCCCGGCCAGCGCCAGGCCTGCGAACATGAACAAGGTGGCGAGCAGGGGCGAGCCGTCAGCTGCACCGCCGAGAGCCCTCAGGTTGGTCGTGCCGTAGCGTTTTTCCACGGCTCCCGCGACGAGAAACAACGAGGTCTTCACCAGTATGTGGTGGATGATGTAGAAGATGCCCCCGGCCAGGGCCAGGGGGGTGTAGATCGCGAGGCCCATGATCATGTAACCGATCTGGCTGACTATGTGGTAGGACAGGATACGCTTGAAGTCCCATTGCGACAGCGCACCCAGTACGCCCAGCAGCATGGTCGCGCCGGCCACGAAGGAGAGTAGCGGCAGCACGAAGGTCGAGCCCGGCGCGAAGAACAGCGTGACAGTGCGAAAGAGCGCGTAGACTCCGACCTTGGTGAGTAGACCGCCGAACAGCCCCGAAATCACCGTGGGGGGGCCGTAGTAAGCCCGGGGCAGCCAGACGTAGAGTGGAAACAGGGCTCCCTTGATGCCGAAAACAACGAGAAAAATAACAGCTATCACCCCTGCCATCCCGGAGTCGGCCAGGGCGGGAAACTTGAAGACCAGGTCGGCCATGTTGAGCGTACCCGTGGCGCCGTAGATCAGGGCGACCCCGATCAGGAACAGCGCCGAGGACAGCGCGTTGATGACCAGGTATTTGAAGGTCTCCTGCAACTGGTAAGCCTGGCTGCCCAGGGCCATCAAGCCGTAGGAACTGACCAGCAACACTTCGAACCATACGAAGAGATTAAAAAGGTCCCCCGTCAAAAAAGCGCCGTTCACGCCCATGAGAAGAAACTGGAACAGGGGATAGAAGAAGTTTTTTTTATGAAGGTCGTCGAGAGACACGCTGGCGAACAGCAGGGTCGCTGTAGAAACCACCATGGTCACTGCCACCATCAGCGCCGACAGCATGTCCACCGTGAAGACGATGCCGAAGGGGGCCGGCCAGTTGCCGAACGCGAGAACCTGTATGCCGTCCGCGCGCACGGTTTCTACCAGTGCCAGTGCTACGCCGAGAGAGAGGATGTTGCCCGAGATAGCTATTGCCCGCGACAGGGCAGGGCGCGCTTGGGTGAGCATGAGCAGCACACCCGTTGCCATCGGGATCACCACCGGCAGCACGCAGAGGTTATTCATCATCCAGCCTTCCGTGCAGGTCTTCGAGGTCGTCGCTCAGCTGGGACTGGTAGCTGGCAAAGGCCAGCGTCAGCAACAGCGCAGTTACCCCGAAGCCGATGACAATGGCGGTGAGAATAAGGGCCTGGGGCAGGGGGTCGACGATCGCCGCACTGCCGTGACCGAGGATAGGCGCGGCTCCCGGACCGAGGCCGCCGCTGGCCAGCAGCGCGAGGTTCACGCCGTTGGAAAGCAGTCCCAGCCCGATGACAACGCGCAGGAGAGTACGGTCAAGTAAGAGATAGACGCCGCAAGTGATGAACACGGCTACCACGGTGAGCACGGCTAAATGCATTAACGTCTCTCCGTTAGGGCGTGGAGTACGGTCACTACGTTGCCCACCACGACGATGTAAACCCCGAGATCAAAGAGCGCGGCGCTTGCCAGTTCGATTGATCCCAACAGTGGTAGATTGATAAAACCGAAGCTGTGGGTGAAGAAAGGCCAGCCCAGCAAGGTCGGCACGATAGCAGTGAGCAGGGCCAGGCCGAGTCCAGCCGCGACGACATAAAGAAAAGTCGGGCGTCCGGTTTTCCTGTTTCCGTGCCCGTGGACGAGAAGTCCGAGGAGAACCGCTACGGCGGTCACGAGGCCGGCAATAAAGCCGCCGCCCGGGGCGTTATGGCCCTTGAGGAAAAGTACAACGGCGAAGAGGAAGAGAACCGGCCGCGTGATACGGACGGCGGTAGCGAGTATCAACGAATCGTTCACCTGCCCGCCTCTTTTTCGCTGAGCAGTTTAATGATGGCGTAGCAGGCGATAGCCGCCACTCCCAGCACTGTAATTTCGCCGAGTGTGTCGAGGGCCCTGAAGTCGACCAGGATAACATTGACCACGTTATGACCGCCGGCAGCATCGACGCTTTTCTCAACAAAAAACGAAGAAATTGGTTCAGCTACTCGTTGGGAACGCGAGGCTGCGAGCAACAAGGCAGTTCCAAGTCCGGCTGCCACGGCGAGCACGGCGTGCAGGGGGCGCGCTCGCCGGACACGATCAACCTGGTAGGGCGGCAGGAAAGCGAACACGGCCAGGAACAGCGGCACGGAGATCGTCTCGACCATGATCTGGGTGAGGGCCAGGTCGGGCGCAGCCGAAAGCGCAAACATGAGTGCCAGTGAGAAACCGGACGCTCCCAGCGCGAGGATGGCTGCCAGTCTAGTACGCGCTTTGAGCGTCGCGAGCGCTGCCAGGATAGCCGTTGCACAGACAGCAAGGTCCCAGGGGCCAGCGTGACGGGAAGACCAGCCGTCCTGTATAACGAATCCCTGGCTGGCGGCGACCACGGCGACGCCTACGATAACCGTCAGCAGGATCACCGAACAGTATCGCCAGAGAATTCCACTCATGTACGAGGCGGTAAGGCGTCGGGCCCGGGTTTCTAATTGCTCAAGGGCGTGGTCGTACACGCGGTCCGCGATAAGGGTAGACGCGGGAGGTACTCGCTTCTGCCACCAGCCCCACCACAGGGCCAGGCCCATGGAAACGGCGAAGGCGCTGGTCCACAAGGAGGGACCGGCGCCGTGCCAGACAGCAAAATGGCCCGTCACGGAGCTCCCGGTTGCGGCCAGGGTCGCCGCCGCCACAGGGGCTCCAACCAGCTGGTCGGGAAAAATACCGAGACCAACGGTAGCGGCGACCAGCAGGGCGGGGGGTAACAACAGCGAAAGCGAAGGATCCTGGCCGCGTGGGCCGTCAGGTCTGCGTCCTGCGGCGAGGCCAGCCGCCAGCGCAAAGCAGTAAGCAGCCGTGAGAACCGCGCCGGCCACTGCCAGCAGGGCTAACAATGGGTGCCCGTTCAGCAGGTGGTCGAGAAACAGCTCCTTGGACACGAAACCACCCATGGGTGGTACACCGGCCATCGAAAGCGCCGCCAGGGCAATAAGAAGCCACGTGAAGGGCATGTTTCGCCGCAATGGCCCCATCAAGGACAGGTCCCGGGTGTGCAGCTCGTGTTCGAGTACGCCGACGAGAAGGAACAACGCTCCCTTGAAGCACGCGTGGTTGAGAAGATGGAGGAGGCCGGCCGCCGTTGTGTCGGGCTCAGCAGGAGCGAGCAGCACCAGGATCAATCCGAGTTGGCTCACGGTCGAGAAGGCCAGCAAGGCCTTGAGATCTTTCTGCCTCAGCGCCAGCCAGCCGCACCAGGTCATCGTGAGCAACCCGAACAGGGCCAGGGTCGGGGTCCACAGGGGCACAACGCTCAGCAGTGGCCCGAGGCGGGCTACCATGAACAAGCCGGCCTTGACCATCGTGGCGGCGTGTAGAAAAGCACTGACCGGCGTCGGTGCTTCCATGGCCGAAGGCAGCCAGAGGTGGAAAGGTAGTTGGGCCGATTTGGTCAATACGCCGGCAATGATGAGGAGCACAGCCGGGGTGGCCCAGGGATTGGCTGCCAGCAGCGCTCCGCGTTCAGCCAGAACGGCTATCTCGAAGCTGCCGCAGACGATGCCGACCATGATAAAGCCCAGCAACATCGCGAGTCCGCCGCTGCCAGTTACCACCAGTGCCTTGAGCGCCCCGTAGCGAGAGCGCTCGCGGTGGTGCCAGAAGCCGATGAGCAGAAAGGACGAAAAACTCGTCATTTCCCAGAACACGAACAAGGCCATGAGATTCGACGACAGCACCACGCCGAGCATCGAGCCCGTGAACAACATGAGAAAACTGAAGAAGCGCGGGAAATTCTCGTTGCTATCGAGGTAGCTGGTGGCAAAGGCCGCAACCAGGAAGCCGACCCCCGTGATGAGCAGGGCAAAGAACAGCGCGAGCGGGTCAGCGTGCAGCGAAAAAGACAAGCCGAGTGGTCCAATCCAGGGGAGGGCGACGGTGGCCGGAGACGCTCCCAGGGCTACCGAGACAAAACAGGCAAAAGCCCCGGCGCAGGCAGCGGCACTGAGTAAGCCCGCGCGGCGATCAGGACGGCGAAACAGCAGCAGGATGGGGGAAACAACAAAGGGCAGGGCGGCTGCAAGAAAAACTGCTGGCATGTTGGATATCGGTTTGAGCTGACAGTCTCAGCCCAGCTCGAACATCCTTTCGACAGACGAGCGAGCCGCGTTGCAAAGTTCGTCGGTCAGTTTGACCTCGTCCCGGCCTTCCACCAGCGCATCCCGTGTCCCTTCCAGGGTGATCATCTTCATGTACTTGCACAACTGGCAGGATTTAAAGAATCGCTTGTCTGGAACCTCGAGCAGTAGACGGTCGGAAAGGCCGCACTCGGTAACTACGAGAAAATCCTTGGCGGCGTCTTCCCGAGCGAATTTCATCATGCCACTGGTGCTTAGAACCGCGTCTGCTAACTCGAGCACGTCCTCGCGGCACTCGGGGTGGGCAATGACGCGAATGTCTGGCCTCGCGCGACGGACTTCCTCTACCTGCTCGGGGTTGATCTGGTGGTGAACGTAGCAGTTCCCCTCCCAGGCGATGATGTTCTTGCTGGTATTACGGGCAACATAGGCGGCAAGGTTTTCGTCCGGAACAAAAAGGATGTTGTTACTGTCTACCGACTCCACGACCTTGATCGCGTTCGACGATGTGCAGCAGACGTCGGTCACCGCCTTGACCTCGGCCGTCGTGTTAACGTAAGAGATCACCACCAGGTCGGGATACTGCTGGCGCAATTCATCCCGCATTTCCACGAGGCTTTCGGCGTCGACGCTCTCCGCCAGGGAGCATCCAGCATTGGAATCGGGGATCAGGATGCGTTTTTCGGGCGAAAGAATCTTGGCCGTCTCGGCCATGAAGTGCACCCCGCAGAAGACTATCGTCTCCTGTTCAACTTGCGCTCCGCGCTTTGCCAGCTCAAGTGAATCCCCGACGAAATCGGCAACTTCGAAAATCTCGGGCCGCTGGTAGTTGTGGGCAAGTATTACTGCGTCTTTTTCGCGCTTGAGCTGGGTAATTTCCTCGACCAGGCGTTGGATATCGGCGCAGCGTTCACGCGAGTAAAGATCCGGCTGATCGAGCACAGTGAATTGCTCGAACAACGCGCCGCTGTCCTTGGCGTTTCCTGTTTTGGCTTGCACCCTCGGCCTCGCTGGCACCGCGAGGGCGCAAGCGGGATAATGCTGCGCCGGGGGTGGTGTCGGGTCAAGCCGCAGCAGCCCAGCAGGCTTCACCGCGACAGGGGGACCCAAGTTGAGTGACGAAGCAATCTCAATGCTGGAAAAAATGATCAGACAACAGGAAGCGCGGGTGCTTGATATGGCACGCCGGTTGAAGCCGGGCCTTACGGCCGATGATCTTAAAAACCCGCACGACTTTCCCGAGCTGGCCCTGGACGCTCGCTTCGCGTTTGAGGACGGGCAGACAGCCGGCCTCAGGGCCGCCCAGGCCGCGATAAGGGCGATGCAGGCCGATCAACGCGAGCGCTGAAGCGGCGCCGCCGGGCAGACAGACCTCGCGAGTTCTATTTCGGCCTGTACCGGAGCTGCCTGGGTTTTTGCTGACCGGTTGAGCGCCGCCCGGGCCTCGCCGCTTTGCAGTTGCCCCAGGGCCCACGCGGAGTGGGCCCTGACGAGCTCGTCGCGGTCGCTTGCCAGGGCTACCGCCAGAGGGCCGACAGCAGCCTTGTTGCCACTGTTACCCAGGGCCACTGCTGCGTTGCGGGCAAGCCCCCTCCGCTTGGCTCGGAGCACGGCGCTGCCGCGATAACGATCGCGGAAGTCGTCTTCGCTGAGCTTCAGTAGTTCGATCAGCGATGGATATAGAAATTCCCCCAGTGAGTCTTCGGCCCTGAGCGCGGGGCCCCAGGGGCAGGCCAGTTGGCAGAGGTCACAGCCAAAGACCCAGTTATCCACCAGCGGGCGCAGGTGCAGGGGCAAGGGCCCACGGAGCTCTATGGTCAGGTAAGAGATGCAGCGGTCCGCCTGGATCGTGGGGCCGTTGTCCAGGGCACCCGTTGGGCACGAGGGCAGGCAGGCTCGGCAGCTCCCGCAGTGATCAGCCTGGAAAGGCGGGTCGGGTTCTATCAAGGCGGTGGTAATCACGACACCGAGCATGACCCAGGAGCCAGCCTCGCGGGTGAGGATGTTGGTGTTGTGTCCAAACCAGCCGAGGCCAGCGCGGCGGGCGAAATCCTTCTCCAGCAAGGGTCCCGCGTCTACCTGCCAACGGAGGTCGCCGGGAGCCAGGCGTTGCAGCTGTTCTGTGAATGACTCGAGTTTGCGGCCCATTGCATGATGGTAGTCCTCACCCGCCGCGTAGGAGGCGATGCGTCCCTTCAAGGAGAATCGCCAGTCGATGGGTGGCGGCGGCGGCGCCGCACAGGGCAACGCGAGCACGACAACGGTGGCGGCGCCCGCCAACAGTGAGCCGGGGTCTACCCGCAGATCCTGGTCGCGCTCAAGGTAGTCCATGAAACCGTGTCGTTCAGAGCTGATCCATTGCTCGAGGAGCGAAATCGCCGGCAGGGACACCGCGTTACTGAATCCACAGGCGCTGAAACCGTTTTCGACGGCTGCGCCGCGTATCTTTTCTTTCAAATCAGGGGGCACGTTGACAGGGCCTGAAACAGGCCTACAATTACAGTATGTCGGACAACTTCGTAACTCTCAGCGAGGCCGCGGCCATCCATATCAAGGAAAACATGGCAGGGAAGGCCAGCCCTGTCAGTGGACTGCGCCTGGGGGTAACAAATGGCGGCTGCTCGGGCTACGAATACAACCTGGCCTTCGTGGCGGGGCCCGGCGAGGGCGACCTCGAGGTGAGCAGTCAAGGTGTCGCCATTTACGTCCAAGCCGACGCTGTCGATCTCCTGCGGGGCCTGAAGCTTGACTGGGTTGATGGTCTTCACGGCGCTGGTCTGAAATTTCTCAATCCCGGTGCCACCGCGACCTGCGGCTGCGGAACGTCGTTCTCTGTTTCCTGAGCTGGGACGCTCGACCGACAGAACAAGGCCTTTCCGCATAGCGGTCTACCTTTCAGGGCATGGCTATGGTCACACCGTCCGCAGTGGACAGATCCTTGAGCGCCTGTCGGAATTGATACCGGTTGAGCTCGAGCTGGTAACGGCTGCACCACGACAACTCTGGCCGAAAGCCCTCGGCCCGGTCAGCAACTGGCGCAGTGATCCCTGCGACGTGGGCGTGCTGCAGGCCAGTGAAATGCAGGTCGACCGTAAATCGACTATCGCTTCCCTGGCCGATTGGTACGGAGACTACCGGGACAAGGTGTCTGCCGAAGCCGATCTTCTTGGAGCAACTGTCGATCTTGTCTACGGCGATGTCCCTCCGCTGGCTTTTTCTGCTGCCGCAGTTGCTGCTTTGCCGTCGGTGGCGGTAGCAAATTTTTCCTGGGATTGGATCTACCGGGAGATGGGCCTGGAGGTCTACGCTGAGATTGCCGCGGAGGCTTATTCTCACTGCAAGCTCCTGTTGGAGCTTGATCCCGCCGCGCCCATGCCGGCTTTTTCCGTGAAGCAACAGCCCGGCCTGCTCGGCTGTCGAAGTGAGCTCGACAGGGCGGGCCTCGCCTCGATGCTCGGCGTTGACGAGAACTGCACGCTGGTGCTGGTGAGCTTGAGGGACGGAATTGAAAACAAGGTTGGGTTGCCGCCTGCCACCGATGGCGTGGTCTATCTTGCCAGCTATCAACTGGTCGAGCGCCATGATTTCTCGTTGATTCCTCCCTCGCTGGCCCACCGGGACGTGATCTCAGCTTGTGACGTTGTAGTCACCAAGCCCGGTTGCGGCATTATTGGAGACTGCTTCGCCAACTCCACTCGAATGCTTTACGCGGTTCCCAGCGGATTTCCTGAGCACCGCGTTCTGTCTGACTGGCTGCAGGCTCGTCCGGGTAGCCTTGAGATAGATCCGGTTATGCTTGCCGACGGCACCTGGGGCGACCAGTTGCAGGAGTTGTTGGCGCAGTCCGCTCCAGCGGTCTTGCGAGCGGATGCCGATCGGAACGCTGCGCAGGCCATAAAAGCGTTGTTGGAGACGGGCAGGGGCTGACCCGCGGGCCCCCTCCTTTCGCGGTCAGTTGTTCCAGGGGTAAGGGCTGGGCTCGCCCTGCAGGCCGGTCGCGCTGCTGGCCGGCTGCCGGTCGGGAAGGGTAAGCGCCAATACCTCGGTCAGGCTTCCAACATAGGAGAACCTGAGGTCATTGCGCAGCTCCGGCTCGATCTCCAGTACGTCGACCCTGTTGCGCTCAGGCACCATGAGGGATGTTATTCCCACCCTGCGCGCGGCAAGTACTTTTTCTTTGATTCCACCCACCGGCAGCACCGCGCCCCGCAAGGTGATTTCACCGGTCATTGCCAGCCCGCTGGGCAGCGGCCGGTCGAGCATCGCGGAGGCCATCGCCGAAAGAATGGTAACCCCAGCGGACGGGCCGTCCTTTGGTATCGCTCCGGAGGGCACGTGCAGGTGCAGGTCTGTGTGTTCGAAGAAGTCGGGGTCGAGGCCGAGCACCGTCGCATTGGCCCTGAGAAAACTGAGCGCGGCTTGAGCCGACTCTTTCATGACGTCGCCGAGCTGGCCGGTAAGCAGCAGGCCCTTTTTGCCGGCCATGCGGCTGACTTCGACAAAGAGTATCTCGCCACCGTTGGGTGTCCACGCCAATCCAGTTGCGACCCCGGGGGGTTGCAACTGGCCGGCGTCCTCTTTCGAAAAACGTGGCGGGCCGAGATGGTGGGCAACTGCATCTCGATTAACAGCGAAGTCGTTTTGCCCGCCGTTGCTATCGTTACTCCCGTTTCGATTCTCACTCACCGTGCGGGCAATCTTACGGCACACGGAGCCGATCTCCCTGTCGAGATTCCTGAGGCCAGCTTCGTTGGTGTAGTCGCGTACGAGTGCAAGCAGGGCCTCCTCTTCGAACTCGACTCCCATGTCCGCCAGGCCGTTTTCTTCTATCTGTCGCGGCAGCAGGTGCCGTCTGCCGATCTGCATTTTCTCTTCCTCGCTGTAACCAGGAAGCTCGAGCACTTCCATTCGGTCGCGCAGTGCCGGGGGAATGGGGTCGAGGTAGTTCGCGGTAGTGAGAAACAAGACCCGCGAGAGATCTACTGGTACGTCGAGATAGTGATCGCGGAAGGTAGAGTTCTGTTCGGGGTCGAGTACTTCGAGCAGGGCGGATGAGGGGTCTCCCCGTACGTCGCTGCCGAGCTTGTCTACTTCGTCGAGCATGAACACCGGGTTCATCGATCCTGCTAGTTTGAGGGCCTGCAATATGCGGCCCGGCATCGAGCCTACGTAGGTGCGGCGGTGGCCTCGGATTTCGGCTTCATCGCGCACCCCGCCCAGCGAAATACGCTGAAAGTTTCTTCCCATGGCCCGCGCAACAGAGCGGCCGAGCGAGGTTTTACCAACCCCGGGCGGGCCCACGAGGCAGAGTATCGGTCCCCTGGAGTCGCTGCGCAGTTGCCGCACTGCAAGGAATTCGAGAATTCGGTCCTTTACCTTATCGAGCCCGAAATGGTCATGATCAAGGACCTCGGCAGCGTGGCGCGTGTCGAGATTGTCAGTGGTGGTCCTGGACCAGGGGATATCGGCCAGCCACTCAACGTAGCTTCTGACCACCGTGTGTTCGGCCGATTCGGGAGGTATGATCGCCAGCCGTTCCAGTTCGCTGTCGGCTATTTTTCTTACGTCGTCAGGTGGAGCGGACTCGTCCAGGCGCTCGGCGATGGCGGCAGTCTCACCGCCCTTGCCGTCTGCGTCGCCCAGCTCCTTCTGTATCGCCTTGAGTTGCTGGCGAAGGTAGAACTCTTTCTGGTTGCGGTGCATCTCGGATTGCACCTGTCCCTGTATGTGTTGGCCGAGTTCGAGAAGTTCGACCTCGCGGTCGAGTATTGCCAGCAGGCGCTTGAGCCGCACCCCTACCTCCAGTGTTTCCAGCAGCGCTTGCTTCTCTTCGAGCGGCAGGTTGACGTTTGCTGCCACGAGGTCCGCAACCTTTCCGGCCGAGCGCACGTTGATGGCAACCACCTGTAGTTCGTCAGCGAGGTAAGGGGTCAGCTCCACCAGCCGCGAGAAGGCTTCGACCACGCGGGCCCGGGTTGCGTTGGTTTCCTGGTCGCTGTCGTCGAGATCGTCGAGCAACTCGACCTTCGCCTTGAGATACGGCTGGTCCTGGGTTGTCTCACCGAGATTTACCCGCCGCAACCCCTGCACGAGTATACGTATGCTGCCATCCGGGTACTTGAGCATCTTGAGTATGCGCGCAGCGCAGCCCCTGGGGTAAAGGTCTTCGGCCCGCGATTCTTCTGTCTCTGCAACGCGCTGGGCATGCAGCGAGAGTACCCGGTCGCCGAGCAGGGTTTCCTCGATCAGGGCCAGTGAGGATTCGCGCGAAATCAGAAGCGGGAGAATAGCAGAGGGGAACACCGAAATGCCGCGCAGCGGCAGCACCGGTAGAATCGTGCCGACTTCGACTTCTTCGACCTCTTCTTCAAAGCCAAACCAGTGGGCCGAGCCTTCTGCTCCTGGGACACGGTTAAGCGCGTCGTCGGGATTTGTTCCGCCGTCTTCCATCACCACCTCACAACCACCAAGCAACGATAGTACACCCCCGGGGCATCGACTACACGTCTTCAGTGTGCAAATGTCGCCACGGTTAACTTTGCGCTGGGTAGCGACCGGCCGCGTTTCCCCGAGATGAACATGCAAACCAGGGTGCAGGATGAAAAAGGCAAGACTCGATAGCATCGCAATGGCCATGTTCCGCGGGGGACTGGTGCTCTGGATTGGCGGCGCATGGTTGTTTTCAGCTGTGGTGCTTCCGGGCCTGTTTGCGGGGCTGGAACGCTCGTTGGCTGGGGACGTGGCGGCGCTGTTGTTTCCCGCTTACTACCGTCTCGGGCTGGGAGCGGGCGCCGCGGCAGTGCTGGGAGCCGCGTGGATGGCCCGCGGCGATCGTCCCTGGGGGATTGTCGTTGCGGTGTTGATGATAATGTTGGCCTGCCAGGGCTGGGCCGTGCTCGTGTTGCAACCGCACATGGCGGAGCTCAGGGGGCTGGAGTCCGCTCGCGCCGAGTTCATGAAACTGCACGGTTGGTCGATGGCGCTCAACTCCGTTGTTCTCCTCGCTGGTAGTGGGCTGGTGCTTTTTGGAGGACGATTTTTTGGCCGCAGCTGAAGCGCTTCCGCGTGCCCTCTTGCTGGATCTGTTCGGCACGTTGGTGGATTTCGATCTCGAGGCCTTACCAAAAGAGGAGATCAAGGGGCGCAGGGTGATCTCCACCGTGAAGGATCTGTCCGGGCTGCTTGCTGATTTCTCTCTCGCGCCAAGCGCAGAACGATTTCACGAGTCTATAATGGAAGCCTCCCACGAAATTCGAAAAAGGGTGGAAGAAGACCACCGCGAAGTTTCTTCCCAGGAACGCTTCAGCCGCGCGTTGGAGTTGGCGGGTATGCCCGGTGACAGGGAGGCGCTGGCTGGTGAGCTGAGTTGCAGGCACATGAAGACCATAGCCTCTGTCGTGAGCTGTCCGGCTGCGCGACTGGCCGCCCTGCGAAGGCTCGCTGATAAATACCCATTGGCCCTTGTCTCCAATTTTGACCAGCAGGAGACCGCCCGCGAGATACTCGAACGCGAGGGCCTCAGCATGCTTTTCGCCGTTAGTGTAATTTCGGATGACCTTGGCTGGCGTAAGCCGGCTCCCGAAATATTCAGGCACGCGGCCAGCGAGCTTGGCGTTGCCGACAGTCATTGCCTGCACGTTGGAGATTCGCTGAGGGCTGACATCGAGGGTGCAGTGGCTTGCGGTATGAAAGCCGTTTGGATAGGGGACCTCAGCGGTCGCGGACTGGCTGCGGGTGCCGAGGGCGAGTTAGCCGACGTATCAGATCTCGGTGAATGGCTGGGGCTGGAATGAGTCCGTCAGTCGGCCGAGCGGCGAACAGTCGTAACGAAGCCTGTGTGGCCAATCATGCGCTGGTCGGGCCTTACGCTACCGTCTTCGACGTGCCAACTGCGCTCGAGCACCTCGCGGGTAACGGCATAGAAAAACGAAGGATGTTTCTCGAGGCCTTCGTGCAGGCTTGCGACCTGCATGACGGTGGGTAGAAAAAACCCAGCCAGGCCACCGGGTCTGAGCGCCCCGGCAATCGAGTCGAGGCAGCGTACTGGATCCGGCAGGTCGATGACGGCCCTGTCGAAGTCGCTTTCGTCGAGACCGAGGGCCGCGTCTCGCACTGTTATGGTCCAGTTAGCTGAGGATCCCGCGTGGCGCTCAACGTTACTGCGAGCGCTGGCAGCAAAATCTTCTCGTATTTCGTAGCTCGACAGGCGCCCCTGTTCGCCCAACGCCCCCAGCAGTGCGATGGTAAGCATGCCGTTGCCTATGCCGATTTCCAGCGCAGAAAGGCCGGCCCTGATATCGGTGTGAACGAGTATCTGGCCGAGATCTTTAGCGAAAACGGGTTCAGCTGTCCTCGGAAGAGCCGGCACCAGCTCGGCGATGGTGGGTCGGAAGACGCGAAAAGCCGCCGCGGGTCCTTCTCCGGCTACGCAGCCCTCGGCTGACCCGATGATTTCGTCGGCCCTGAATATGGTGCCGCGAATTGTCATACGATGCCCGGCACGCAACTGCTTGAAGTAGCTTCTGCCCTTGGCGTCGACGAGTATTACTCGGTCTCCGTCGTTGAGCGTTGATTTTGCTACGGCTGGAGGGCAGGGGGAGCGAGGGGATGTGTTCTGCAAAGCCATTTGTGGGGCGCGTCCCGCCGGGGCGCTGCGCCGGCGACCCTGCTGGATTCGACAGAGCATTGCAATCGCGGGGCGGAGCTTGCACTCCGCCCGCGGTCGCCGTAGTATAACTGCCCGCCCGGGTAGCTTGCATCCGGAACAGCGCGTTTACCGGATACTCCACCGGAACCCCAACAGGAATACAAAACTATGGCCGAACAAAAAGCCAAGACCGCGCTTAAAACTGGAACTGGTTCGGCGCCTGAATGTCCCGAGTGCAATACCGACCTGAAAGTAGTGCGCTTCGCCGGGGCCGGAGAGAAAGGCCTTTTCTGGCACTGCGGAAAATGCAGCTACAAGCAGCGTACCGGTCAGTAGCCGATAATGGCAACGACAAAAAGAGGGAAAAGCGCCGGAAAAAAAGGGGCCGGGTCTACAGACTTCCGCTTGTTTGATGAACCCCTTGGAGCCAAGGCCGTTCCTTCGGACGACGAGTCAGAACTCGACGAGGCCGGTCGCGTTAAGATCAAGCGCCAGTACATCGAACTCCTGGGCATACGCCGGGAGAAGCTGGCGGGGCGGATTCTCAACCGCGAACGCTTGACCAAGGAAGAAGAGGGTATCTACTTCATCTGCGTCGACTGTACTCAGATCTGTCATAACTTTGACGAGGGCCTCGTCGAAGACGAGGACAACAAGAACAACAGGTGCACCGAGTGTTCCAAGCTCGCCCAGATACCGAGGCGGAAATCGAGCCCCCGCAAGACTCCGGCTCCGAAGACGGCGGCCCGCAAAACTACGGCTGGCAAAAAAAGCGCGCGTAAGAAGACGCCAACTCGCAAGCGTAGTTGATCTGCGGGTCAAGCTCTCTTTCTCAGGCTCGCCAGCTCCAGGAGAAAATCCCCCGGCGCAGCTGCGCGGAAAGACACGGGGGGCGTATCCGCATCGCGGTGTAGCGAGAGGCCGACGGCGTGGAGCAGCTGGCCATTGCGAAATCGCGCCTGCGGGCCTCCATATTCCGTGTCTCCCAGCAGCGGGAGTCCCAGCGAGTTCAAGTGGGCGCGCACCTGGTGGGGAGCCCCTGTAGTAGATTCTACTAGCAGCAACGCCCAGTCGCGGCCGTTTTCCAGGGACCTGACCTGCGACCGGGCCGGCAGGCCGGTTTCCCCCTCTCTGGCTGCGCGAACTTTGCGGCCGGTTCGTACGAGGGCTTGTTCGACTACCTGCACGGCTTCAAGTTGGCCCATAACCAGGGCGAGGTAGCGCCGCGTGACCAGGTTGCGGGCAAAGCGCTGTCTCAGTTCCCGGTAGGCGCTTTCGTTTCGTGCGGCCATCAGCAAACCCGACGTAAAACAGTCCAATCGGTGAACGATGCCGCCCTCTTTGTCGCTCCCGCCGACACCCATTGTTTCAGGAAACGCGGCGGCGGTGTAGTCAGCGGCACAGGGCCTGTGTAAGCCCCTGTGCGAATGCACGCCGGCGGGCTTGTTCATCACGAGCACCTCGTCGTTACACCATAGCAGCCGCATGCCTGCAGGCTCGGAGGGCGCTACCTCCTGATTGTTTTGTTCAACCCTGATCTCCGAACCGACGGCGGGCAGACTCGATGCTGCTGCCCAGTGGTCATCGACCTGCACGTGGCCCTCCTCTATCAGCTTGCGCGCCCGCCTGCGGCCGCAACCAGTGAAATCGGCAACTATTCTATCGAGCCTGCGTCCCTGTGAATCGGGACCGACGATGGCCCGGCGGACAATCATTTTTTAACGTGGGCAGCCGGGTCGGGGGCCAGGGGGGAATATGCGAGATTTTCTTTCACTAGCTCGTAGACACCCCCTGCAACCAGCAACGAGTTGTGGCCGATAGCGTTGACGGTCACGTTCATACCCGGGGCGTAGCCTGAACATTCCCTGGGAAATACGATCGCGTCAAAAGTTGATGCGATCGACACGAAGTGGGTCCACGCAACTCCTTCTTCGGCGGCATCGAGCCGTTGGAGATAGCGCGAATTGCGTTTCAGCTGGACAGCGGATTTGAAAGGAACAACCGCCGCGAGCCCTGTGCCCTGGTGGGGAGAGCCGAGGGTGATGACGTTTCCCAGGATGGTAGAGCACTGTTGTCCAGCAGCCGCATCTCGAACGAGGACCCCGCCCTGGCTGTGGGCCACCACGTCCACGAGACCGTCGTCGCTCAAGGCAGCAGCAGAGCGCAGAGCCGAGGCCACTACCGCGGCCTTGATTTCCATCGACTCGGAGACGCTTGGGTAATTGATCGACTGCGTAGCGCGGCCATCCCTGCGCAAGCGCGCCGCCAACAGCGCCATGCTGGCGCGATTCTGGCCCCAACCGTGGACCAGCAGCACTGGACGGCCACTGCCATTCGATAGTTTTCCGCCGAGGAGGCCCAGCGGGCGCGTCAGCAATAAAAGCAGAGTCACCACGCACTCGGCTGCAAATGCAGCCAGCAGTGATGCCGCGGGAAGGGGGTCCCGCCTGGGTGTGATATCAGCGTCCTCGTAGCGAAGGAGCAAGTAGCAAGCCGCCTCGAACAGCGACACGAGAAAGAAAGCAAGCAGGATTAATTTGAGTAACATAGCCGCGGCATATTAACCCGGAGCGCTCTCTGGTCAACGGCTGCAGGGGCAAGGCCACTTGCATTACGCTTCGCGGGGGTCGATCATCGCCCACCCTTATGGCAAGAAAAACGACAGCTCGGAAAGACAGGTACGCGATCATCGTAGCGGGTGGCGTTGGCTCGCGTTTCTGGCCCCTGAGTCGGCGAAAACGCCCGAAGCAGGTGCTGGCCCTCGCAGGCTTGACCAGTATGCTTGAAGAAACCGCGGCCCGGGTACGTGGCCTCGTTGACGATGAGAACGTTCTCGTGGTCACCAGCGAGACCCTGGCAGGCGGGGTACGTAAGCTGCTGCCGTGGATGCCGGCGCGCAATGTCCTGGCCGAACCCGTGGGACGCAACACTGCCGCAGCCGTGGGCTGGGCGGCTCTGGAAGTCGCCCGTCGCAACGAGAACGGTGTCATGCTGGTCCTGCCCGCCGACCACTTGATCGAAAATCGAAAAAGATTCCTGGCTGACATGGGTCGAGGCCTGGCGTTGGCCTATCACCAGCGCAGGTTGGTGACTTTCGGTATAACGCCCAGCGGACCGGCCACTGGTTATGGTTACCTGAAAGCAGGCAAAACACTCCAAGGCGACCTCGGGGGCAGGCAGGTGGCGGCCTTCTACGAGAAACCCAAGCTGGCTCGAGCCCGGCGTTACGTCGCCAACAAGAATTACTACTGGAACAGCGGCATGTTTGCCTGGCGGGCCGACGTGGTGCTCGAGGAGATCGACAAGCATCTACCATTACTTCGAAGAGCCCTCGCTCGCTTGGACAGGCAGCGTAGCAGCGGCCGGGTAACCAAGGCCGCACTTGTCCGAATATACCCTCGCCTGCAGGCGATTTCGGTCGACTACGGGATAATGGAGCACTCCGACAAGGTCGCCATGGTTCCGGCGAGCTTTGACTGGAGCGATGTTGGTAGCTGGGATGTCGCGGGCGAATCCTGGCCCGAAGACGCCCACGGAAACAGGTCTCGAGACGACCTTGTCAGCGTCGATTCCAGCGGCAACATGGTTTATTCCGGGGGCAAGCTGGTGGCTCTTGTCGGTGTAGATGACCTCGTGGTGGTGGATAGCGGTGATGCATTGTTGGTATGTCGCAAAGATCGTAGCCAGGATGTCCGAGAGGTGGTAACCGTGCTTGAGAAGACCGGGGTAAAGAGATTACTCTAGGCTACGACCCCAATTACTGACATGGACGAACAAGTACACCCCGATACCGAAGAGGACAACACCGTCGCCGAAGACGAAAGCGGCACGGTACACCCCTCGGCGATGCGCGGCGTGTTTAACTCGGTCGCCGACTTCGTGGCGGGCCGGGTGTTCGGCGGAGTGGTTATCCACGAAAGTTCGGTTCGAAAGATAAGAGATCTTGCCAAGCGCGGCACGGGAGCTTTCGTCCCGAACGGGAGAGCGGCGGGGTGGGGGAGAGGGGGAAGCTCGGGGGTCGCCGCGTCCATTAAAAAAAAAATAGATCGCGTCTTGC
>JACNKC010000020.1 GCA_014382245.1 Pseudomonadota bacterium
GGAGTGGGGGACGACTTTCCGGGGCAGTTGCCCCGCCGCCAGGGCGTTCTGGCCCCCAACGCCCCCGTCCCTGTTGACTGGTGGGACGCGTTCACCCGCTGCTGCGATTTTCTCTGCCTGTGCCTGCCCCTGCCCGGGCGTCCGGGCGCTTTCCTCGGACCAGGCTACCTGGCCAAGCTCGACCTCTTGTGGGGGCTGCTGGCAGTGAACGCGGTGGTGGCCTTCGAAGCGGCGGCAACCGTGACCCTGCTGGCCCTGGTCTTCGCTGCGAAAAACACCTCCACCGACCGGCGCCACGCGTTGTGCTGGCTGGTGGGCCTCGAAGCATCAGTAATAACGGGAGGGTGGTTATTGCGAGGTATCCTCCCGCTTGCCAACGGAACAGCGCTACCCCGCGTGGCCCAGGGCATGGCCTGGAACTTCCTGTACGACGGCACCTCCTTGGCCCTGATGCTGCTTTGCGGCTGCGCGGTGATCGCCTGGTTGCTGGTAACACGCCTGCCGGAAAACGGATGGAAAACGGCGGTAGCACTGGTGGCACTCGCGGTATCTTCGGCCCTGGCCGCCCAGGCCAGGGCGCTTCCCACGGCGGTGGCAGTTGAAAAAACAGCTGTCGAGGCCCCTCCATCTCTTGCAACCGGCTACAACGTGGTGCTGGTTTCCATCGACAGCCTGCGCTCCGATCACCTCGACGCCTACGGCTACCACCGCAACACGGCACCAACCATAAGCGAACTCGCCCGACACGGGGTATTGTTTCGCAACAACAGCAGCGTGACTTCCTGGACGCTGCCCGGGCACATGTCGATGCTCACGGGCCGCAGCCTGCTGGGCCACGGTGTAATATTTGACGATCGCAGCCTGCCCACCGAAGTCCCCACCCTGGCCCAGTCACTGCAAAGCGCCGGCTACAAGACCGGCGCGGTAGTATCGGCTCCATACGTGGAGGCACGCTACGGTTTCGATCGTGGCTTTGACGACTACGACGACGAGACCATAAGTTTTGCTACCAACGGTGAATCCTACAAGACGGTGACCGCACCCCTGCTGCAGAAAACGGCTGCCTCGTGGTTGGCCCGCAACGCCAGCGAAGAAAACCCCTTCTTTCTCTTCCTGCATTACTGGGACGTCCACTACGACTACGCCCCCGGCGCTCCCTACGACACGATGTTCGACCCGGACTACGATGGAGATATCGACGGTCGGGAATTCTACTTCAACCCCGAGGTACACCCCGGCATGGACCGCAGAGATCTCGACCACCTGCTGGCGCTGTACGATGGTGAAATCAGGTTGGTGGACGATCACCTGGCGAAGCTTCGCACTACCCTCAAGGAATTGGGGGTAGCCGACAACACGGTCATCGTCATCACGTCTGACCACGGCGACGAGTTTTTTGAACACGGCGGCAAGGGCCACCACAAGACCCTATTCGACGAGGTGACCCGGGTGCCACTGGTACTCTACGTACCCGGCCTGTATCCCACGCGGCCGGTGGTCAAAATGGAAACCAGCATCGTAGATATCATGCCCACGCTGCTCTCGTTGCTGGGCATCCCCCTGCCGCCGGGCATGGATGGTGCTGACCTGTCGAGCGTGGCCTTCCGCGGCAGCGATGAGCACGACCGTTCTACGCTGGCCGAACTCTACCGGCTGGGCAGCCGCAACTACCAGTCGTCGCTGCGCAGCAGCGGGCGCAAGGTAACGCAGTTATACGAGACCGGGGACGTGTACGCCTACGATATTTTTCGGGACCCCGCCGAACAGCAACGCCTTGATGCAAGCGAAGGCTTCGTGCCGGGCTTGCTGCAACGACTGGCCGACACCATGAACCAGTTGTGGCCGCTCTACATCGACCGGCTCGACGGTGGCAAGGGCAAGCTGGAGATGGACGACGCCACGCGCAGCCGCCTCGAAGCCCTGGGCTACATGGACCAGTAGCGAAGCAAGGCGTGCCGGTCGAGCCCCCGGGCCCCGCAAGACCTCAGCTGTCCATAAAAGCCTGGTAGTCGTCGAGATAACGCAGCACCGTGTCGCTGTTGGCCGAGGGCAGCCGGAACACGACTTCTTCTATACCCAGGTCGGCAAAGTAACCCAGCTTGTCGCGGTCGGGCATCGTGCCGAAAGGCACCACGCGGGCCTCGGCCGGATCGCGGCCGACTTCTTCCATGGCACGGTGCAGGTCGGGCAGGGCGCCGCGAATGCCTGCGCCACCGATGGGTATCCAACCGTCGGCGTACTCGGCCACCTGGCGAAACAGCGTCGGCCCCGGCGCGCCGCCGATGAGCACCGGCGGCCTGAGCCCACCGAGAGGCTTCGGCCAGGACCAAGTCGACTCGAAGCTTACGTGCTCGCCCTGGTAAGAGGCCTCGTCGTTGCCCCACAGCTCCTGCATGGCGAGCATTTTCTCGCGCATGATTGCACGCCGCTGCGAAGGCTCAACGCCGTGATGCTGCATCTCTTCGCGGTTCCAACCAAACCCCACACCGAAAACAAAACGGCCCTGCGACAGCAAGTCCAGGGTGGCCACTGCCTTGGCGGTGACCAGGGCGTCGCGCTGAGCGACCAGGCAGATGCCGGTGCCAAGCAGCAAGCGATCGGTGGCCGACGCGCAGGCCGCAAGGGTAACGAAGGGATCCAGCGTGCGACGGTACTCATCGGGCAGGGTCGCGTCCCCGGTTGGAGCCGGTGTGAGGCGACTGCTGGGAATGTGCGTGTGCTCGGGAACGTAAAACGAGTGGTAACCGCGGGCCTCGGCCTCGGTGGCCAGCGCGACCGGGTCCATGGAGCGGTCGGTCGCGAACATCGTAATCCCCAGTTTCATCGTAAGCCACTGATTACCCCCCCACCCCACCTGCCACAAGAACGGGAAGACGTACCTTTTCGGGGTTTCAGACCTGGTCTAAAATACCGAAAAGGTACGTCTTCCCGTTTTGATCGCCTTTTGACAAGGGAGGTGGGGGTGGGTTCTATGCCACGGTGGATCTGCGCTTCAGCCAACAGGATGAGATCTTTCGGCGCGAGGTCGACGACTGGATGGCCGACAACCTCGTGGGCGAGTTTGCCTGCCTGCGCCACCGCGGCGGCCCCGGCGACGACAGCGCACTGATAGACGAGCGCAAGGCCTGGGAGCAACACCTGGGCAACAACGGCTGGACCTGCGTGGGCTGGCCCACCGAACACGGCGGTCGCGGCCTGTCGTTGATGCAGCAGGTTATCTTCCACGAAGAATACGCGCGCGCCGGCGGCCCGGGCAGGCTCGGGCACATGGGCGAAGGCCTGCTCGGCCCCACCATCATTGCCTTCGGCAGCGAGCAGCAGAAAAAAACCTTTCTCCCCGGCATAGCCGCGGGCAAGGAGTTATGGTGCCAGGGCTACAGCGAGCCCAACGCCGGAAGCGACCTGGCCAACGTGCAGACCCGTGCCGAACTGGTGGGCGACCAGTGGGTCATCAGCGGCCAGAAAGTCTGGACCTCCTGGGCCGAGTGGTGCGACTGGGGATTCGTGATCTGTCGTACAGAGGCTGGAAGCCAGCGCCACCACGGATTGTCGTACCTGCTTGTGCCGATGCGACAGGATGGGATAGAGATACGCCCCATCGTGCAGATCACGGGCGACGCCGAGTTCAGCGAAGTGTTCTACGACAACGCCCACACCCACCGAGACAACGTGGTCGGCGAGGTCGGCGAGGGCTGGAAGGTGGCCATGGGAACACTGGCCTTCGAACGCGGCGCGTCCACGCTGGGACAACAGCAACACTTCGTGCAGGAGCTCGACGCGGTGATACGAGCTGCCGAGAAAAACGGTCGCGCCAACGACCCGGTCGTGAGACAACGCCTGGCCGACGCGTGGATCGGCCTGAGCATCATGCGTTTTAACACCCTGCGCATGCTGTCGGGCAACGAGAAAGGCGAACTGGGCCGCGAAGCGCTGATCTACAAACTCTACTGGGCCACCTGGCACCGTGAGCTGGGCCGGCTGGCCATGGACGTAATGGGCGCCGATGCCGAGCTCACCGGCGAGGACGGCGAACTCACCATGTTGCAGAAGCTGTTCCTGTTTACCCGCTCTGACACCATTTATGCTGGTACCAACCAGGTACAGCGCAACATAATCGCCGAGCGCGCGCTGGACCTGCCACGCGAAGTGCGCCCCGAGTGATCGGCAGGAGCCGAAGCAAGCCGCCCACGAGGACCCGATAGCAACATGAGTAAAAACGTACCCGACTATCCCGCAGCCCACGACCTGCTGGCCGGCAAGACCGTGCTGGTGACGGCCGCCGCCGGCACCGGCCTCGGCTTTGCCGCCGCCCGCCGCGCCGCCGAAGAAGGCGCCACGGTCATGGTAAGTGACCTCCACGAGCGCCGCCTGGCCGAGGCCGTCGACAAGCTCGAAGAACTCAGCGGCCGCCGGCCCACCTCGGTGCTTTGCAACGTTACCGTGCAGGAAGAAGTGGACGGCATGATCGCCGCCGCGGTGAGCGAGATGGGTCACGTGGACGTGCTCATCAACAACGCCGGGCTGGGACTCACGGCCGACGTGGTCGACACCAGCGACGAACAGTGGCAGAGGGTGCTCGACATAACGCTCACCGGCACCTTCCGCGTAACGCGGGCCGTGCTGCCGCACATGTACTCGCGCAAGACCGGCGCCATCGTCAACAACACCTCGGTCATCGCCTGGCGCGCGCAGGCCGGGCAGGCGGCCTACGCCGCGGCCAAGGCCGGCGTCGGCGCGCTCACCCGTTGCACCGCGCTCGAGGCCGCACCACACGGCGTGCGCATCAACGCGGTGTCGCCGAGCCTGGCCATGCACCCGTTCCTGAGCAAGGTAATGCCGCAGGAAACGCTCGACGAACTGGTAGACCTGGAGGCCTTCAAGCGTAGCGCCGAGACCTGGGAAGTGGCCAACGTGATGGTATTTCTCGCCAGCGACTACGCCTCGTACATGACGGGCGAGGTCGTGCCGGTGAGCAGCCAGCGTCCCTGAACGGGCTCAGCCAAGGCGAACGATCAGCCGGCGGGATAAAAGCGGCTTATGGTGTCGGCCACGCAGGCCGGCTTGTCGCTGTCCTCGATCTCTATGGTCACGCGTATGGTTGCCTGCACGGCGCCGTCGCGCGTCTCGTCTGCCTTGACCAGTTCACCACCCGCGCGCACGCGCGAACCTACCTTGACCGGTGCAAGGAACCTGACCTTGTCGGTTCCGCAGTTCACGCCCATGGCGACGTTATTAACCGTGATGACCTGCGGCAGCATCATGCTGATGAGCGACAGCGTCAGGTAGCCGTGCGCGATGGGCGCGCCGAAGGGTCCGTCCTTGGCGCGCTCGGGGTCGACGTGAATCCACTGGTGATCACCCGTGGCCTCGGCAAAAGTATTTACCCGCTCCTGGGTGATCTCCACCCAGTCGCTGAAGCCCAGCTCCTGTCCTACCGCCGCCTGCAGATCCCCGGTGTTGTCGAATACTGTAGCCATCTACTGCTCCCTCCGTTTCGCTGCCCCGGTGCCCTGGACCAGGCCAGCCTGCAGAGCAAACACGAAGTCCCGCGCTGGCGCAACAACGGCGACGCCCCTATCATCGCCGTCGTGACCCGAGGGGCAACAGCCAGGGGCCTGCTCGCCGACTGCGGCCTCGACCCGGTCCGCGTACCCTTGTGCGCCGGCGACCTCGGCCCCGCGCAGCATCCGGCCCTGGCCTGGGCCCGGTCGGGGGCCATGCAACTCACCGGCCGCGCCGATGGGGCACCGCTGCTGGCCCCCGGCCCGCTGGCGCTGTGTGCCGACGGCGCCGCGGCTGCCCTGCGCGCGCTGGCACCCGGCTGCCTCGACGAACTCCACGGCGCTGCCTTACTGGGCGAACGTGCGGCCTGCGCACAACTGTCGCGTAGAGGCCCGCTATCGCCCGGGGGCTCCTGCCGACTGTTGCCCTGCAGTGACGGCTGGCTGGCCGTCAACCTGGCGCGCAGCGACGACCTCGCAGCGATGGCCGCCTGGCTCCAACTCGACACGGACACGCCCAGCTCGACCGCGAGCGCGTGGCCCCTGCTCGAACGCGAGCTGGCCCACAGGTCTTGTGGCCCGCTGCTCGAGCGCGCCGAGCTGCTGGGCCTGCCGGTTTCCCGGGTGACGCGCCCGGCTTCCGGCGAAACCGCCTGGATGCGCTTTGCCCAGGGCATGACTACTCTTGAAGGGCCGACTCTCGACGGGCTGGCGCTCGACCGGCCGACGCTTGCCGAGGACCCTCCGCTGGTCGTTGACCTGTCGTCGTTGTGGGCGGGCCCCTTGTGCGCGCAACTGCTGGCCGATTGCGGCGCACGCGTAATCAAGGTGGAGAGCACGCGCCGGCCCGACGGCGCACGCCGGGGCCCCGCGCGTTTCTACGACCTGCTCAACCACGGCAAGCAGAGCGTCGCGGTAGATTTTGCCGACCGTGGCGACCTCGCCTTGCTGCGTTCGTTGCTCGAAGTGGCCAACGTGGTCGTCGAAAGTTCGCGTCCGCGGGCGCTTGAGCAGCTCGGGATCTCGGCCGGCGAGTTGTTGCTGCGCAGACCGGGCCTGCTGTGGATCGCGATCACCGGCCACGGACGCGACAGCGGACGCGTGGCCTTCGGCGACGACGCCGCGGCGGCCGCCGGCCTGTGCCCCTGGGTGGACGGCGATCACCCGGGTAAAGACG
>JACNKC010000019.1:0-4327 GCA_014382245.1 Pseudomonadota bacterium
CAGTACGCATACGGCAAGCGGGTAATTTTTCTCGACAAGGAGAGCTACCGCATTCCTTACACCGACATCTATGACACAGCCGGGGAGCTGTGGAAGATGTGGATCAACCAGTTCAAGTACGCCAAGTGCCCCATTCCCGACGCCCCCTACTGCCAGGAATACGAAGCGTCGTACAACCCGTCTATAACCATGGTCGACGTGCAGCTCGAGCACGCCACCTTCTGCGCGCTGCCCAGCCACCGTTTTCCGGGCGAGCAGGGCTGGTACTTCAACCTGGGCGACGAGGAAGGCACCACGGCAGATTACTTCTCGCTGGCCAACGTAATCTCGGCCGGCAGGTAAACCGATTTTGGCCTGCGCCTGCTCTCTTCAGGGCAGGCGCAGGTGGAATCCGCGCGTGCGGGTGAGGCGGTCGAAGCCGAGCTCGGACAAGGTCAGCCCCACCCCGCTATCCTTCCACCCCGACCACGGCAGTGCCGGGTCGAGAAAATCGCAGCGGTTGAGGAACACCGTTCCTACCTCCAGGCGCCTGCCTATGG
The DNA here is from genome assembly GCA_014382245.1 of Pseudomonadota bacterium. Taxonomy (GTDB): domain Bacteria; phylum Desulfobacterota; class Binatia; order UBA1149; family UBA1149; genus UBA1149. Next base: position 540 of record JACNKC010000019.1, read on the forward strand.
CGCGCGAGCGATCGAGGTCACGGCTCCAGACCGAGGCGGTCAGACCGTAGCGGCTGTCGTTGACGGCAGCGATCGCGCTCTCATCATCGGCTAGCCTGGCAACGGCGAGCAGCGGGCCAAAGCTCTCCTCCTTCATCACCTGTGCGTCGGCGGGTACATCGGCGAGCACGGTCGCCTCGAAGTACCTGCCCCGGCCGTTCAACTGGGCGGGCTTGCCACCCGCGAGCAGGCGCGCCCCTCGCTCCACGGCGTCGGCCACGTGTTGCTCGAGCAACGCTATCGACGATGCCTGCGCCATGGGGCCCATGCTCGTCGCTTCGTCCATCGGGTCGCCAGGTTTCCAGTCGGCGCTGCGCGCGACCAGCAGGTCGAGCAACTCGTCGTAGACGTCGTCCTGCGCGAATACCCTCTCAACCCCGCAACAGCTCTGCCCCGCGTTGTAAAAAGCGCCCTCGGCGAGAGACTCGGCTGTAGAAGACAACTCGGCGTCGGCCCTTACCCACGCGGCGTCGTTGCCCCCGAGCTCCAGGCCCAGGTCCACGAAACGCCCGGCCGCCGCCTTCGACAACTCGCGGCCTCCCCGGGTCGAACCCGTGAAGGCTATGTAATCAACCCGCGGGTCAGCCACCAGGCGGGCGGTGGCCTCGTGGTCTGCGTGCACCGCTACCAGGGCGCCCGCCGGCAGCCCGGCCTCGAGAAAAGCTCTCTCGAAGTGGCCGCCGCACAAGGGAGTACGCGAGGAGTGACGTAGTAGCACCGCGTTGCCGGCCAGCAGCGCCGGCACCAGGGCGTTGACAGCCGTCAACAGCGGGTAGTTCCACGCGGGCACGTTGAGCACCACGCCCAGCGGCAGGCGCTCAACGAAAAGCTCAAAACCGTCGGGACCCTCCAGCGGCTTGTCAGCGAGACAGCACTCGGCCACCGACTGCATGTAACGCGCGCGCGCACAGCTGGTGGCGACCTCGGCCCTGGCCTGGGACAGGGGCTTGCCCATCTGCGAGCTTATGTCGACGGCCAGGGAATCGCTGTCGCGCTCCATCCCGGCGATGGCTCGCTCACAGACTGCCACCCTGGCGGCCACCGGCAGCGCGGCCCATTCACGACCAGCCACTACCGCGCGGGCCAGCGCCGCTTCCAGTGATTCACTGCTGTCCAGTCCAAAGCGACAGACGATTTCGCCGGTGGCTGGATTGTCTACTTCGATTGTCGACACGGCAGGGACTTGTAGCCGCTGCCGCTTTCTCGATCCAGCTTGAAGTCGAAGACCAGCGATTGGCAGCCTGCTAAGGCGAGGCCACCTCGGTCCAGGGCTCCACGACCGCCGCGCCCTCAACACTGGACACCGGATCTATGCACCAGAGGTTGCTCGAGGCCGACACGACCTGCCCCGCGCTCCCGTTGTTCTGCAGGTCGAGCAGTTGACCGGCCGGACCACGGTTGCGGCAGAGCAGATTGCCGCCGCCGCTGCCCTGCAACTTTTCGTCCACGGTGACTTCGCCACCGCCGAGATCAACAGCGGCGTTATCCACGAGCGCAACGCCGCCGAAACCAGCTTCGGCGGAGCCCCCGCCACCGTTATCGATGACCATGCTGTCGGCAATAAGCAGCGACGAATCGGCCGAGGCCAGCACCGCCCGCAGCTCCGAGCCGTAGATTATCGAGTTGCTGACGACGGCCCCGACTTCGCCCCCCACCCTCAAACCGCGGCGGCAGTTAGCCAGCAGCAGACCGTCGAGATACACCGACTGGCCGTCGCCGGGACCGCTGCTGAAACGCGGCCCGTCGCAGCTCCAGCGATCACTCCGGGAGCCCGCAATGACACTGTCGCTGAAAAGAAACCGCCCGCCTGCAGTAGTACGGATCGGTTGCACGCAGTTGCCTACTAACAGGCGCTCGAACACGGCGTTGTAGTGCCCCGGCTCGCCGACCTGGCCGACGGCGAGAGAAGAGTCGCCGTACAGCTGCAGGCACTTGTCGCAGCCGCCGTTCACCGATACATCGCGGAACACGTTTCCCACGCCCGCTTGCATGGTGGTGACAGCGTCGTCGCAGTTGTCGCTGAAAGCCATTTCTTCGAGCAGGTTGCCGCTGCCCGCCACGTGCACGCCGTCGTGAAAACCCCTGACCGACAGGCGACGTATCACGTTGTCGTTACCCTGCACGTCGAGGAACAGTGACTCGGCGTTATCAGAGCTGCAGCTGTTGGCCCCACCGCAGACTGGCGAGAGCTGAAAGATAACGCCGCTGTCAAGACCGTCGACAAGCAAACCGTCGCAGGCCACCTTCCGCAACGGGTCTGACGCCGACACCTTGATGACCTTGCCCTTGCAGTCAAAGCTTATCCTGCGGGCGTCACCGCCACAGTCGTCGAGTGCCTGCCTGAACGAACTCTCAGTGCACGCTATGGCGCAGGAGTAGTCGCCGTCCGTGTTCACGCAATCGGCGTAGGCCGCGCACGAGTGGCTGGCCGCGGCGCACTCGTCAACATCAACACAGAGTCCGCCCTGCAACTGGTAACCGGTTTCGCACAGGCAGGTACCGGCCACCCACGACGAGCCGTACGGACACCAGCCGCAGCCGTTGCCATCGCACAGCTCAAGACGGCAGTCGTCGCTGCAGCCATCGCCCGAAGCCTGGTTGGCGTCGTCGCACTCCTCGGTGGACTGCAGCAGGCCGTCGCCGCACTCGGCCCCGGCCAGAGGCAACCCGTCGGTCACCAGCAAGGCTACCCCGTTCCTGGCCACCGAGCTTTCAAGCGCGAGACACTCGCCCCTGCGGTTGGCCCTGCTCCATTTTCTCGACAGCGAATCGTCTGCCTTGTCCCGGCAGGCCAGCTCAGCTCCGGCGCTTGCACCGCCCAGGCTACGCTTGCTGCAGGAAAGATTGCGGCGAAGGTAACTCCCGACAGCGCGTACCCTGCGAGTCGAACACGATGAAACAACGGGTGAGCCCGAAAAAACGACCTCGCCCAGGAGTTGATCCATTCCGCCCCGGGCAGCCCTCCCCTGGAGAAGAGGTGCCGCGCAGGCAACGCCATCGGATCCGTTTGTGCGCAGGGCGGTGAGTACCCGCTCGTCGCGCTCCACCATCGCACGGGCCCGGCACAGCGCCCACTCTTCGGGGAGGTCGGCCCGCACCAGTTTGAGCCAGCAACGGGTGAGTCCCACCGCGTAGCCGCGCTCGGCTGCCAGCCGCTCCTTCGTGCAGTCGACAGCCGCGTAGACGGACGTCGCAGGCAGTACGAAGCCCGCGACCAGGGCCACTATCACCCCCCTTTTCCTGGCAATCGCTGACACCACTTAGCACGAACCCCGGCTCCCAACGGGCAGAGGGTTCCACTCAAGACCTAGCTTTTGGCGGGGGCCACCGTCAAGGGGAAAAAAGTAACGACGGTTTCTTCCCACTGAAGTCCGCCGTCAACGCAGGCCTTACAGCATGCCGCCCCCCCTACCGGGAGCGGACGGCGAGCTCCCGGTAGGGGGGGCGGTGAGCCCCCGGGGCTACTCGCCATAGCCGCCTTACGCGGCTAGACTCGGGCCACCACACGAGGAGACAAGAGCATGGCAGCAGAAAACAACATGATCGCCACGGGGACAGAGGCCCCCGACTTCACACTCGCCGCCCACGACGGCAGCGAGGTCACATTGTCTGCGCTCAGGGGCGGGCCGGTGGTCTTGTGGTTCTACCCCAAGGCCGATACCCCCGGTTGAACTATCCAGGGCAACGGATTCCGTGATCGAATCCGCGAATTTGAAGACAAGAACGTAACCGTACTCGGTATCAGCTTT
>JACNKC010000019.1:5014-6554 GCA_014382245.1 Pseudomonadota bacterium
CGTTCGGTCATTGCCGACGCCGCGGGCAACTGCGGGCTTGACGCAGAGCAACTCACCGAGAGGGCAGGCAGCCAGGCGACCGCCGATCGACTCGACGCCTGCCATGCCGGTGCCCGGCGCAAGGATATCTTTGGAGTACCGTTCTTCGTTTACGGCAAAAAGCGTTACTGGGGTGGCGACCGCGTGGAGTGGCTGCTCAGGCAACTGATGATCGATAACGGCGACATGAAGGACGAAGCCCTGGCCGACCCGTTGGCGGCGCCCCACGGTTCGCGCTAACAAGTCCTGCCATGAACACCGATCCCGCATCCCAGGCTGGCCCAGTACGCGAGGCGCACCGCATCGACCCCGCGCCCTTGACCAGCTGGCTGGAGTCCAATGTCGAAGGCTTTCAAGGTCCGATGGACGTTACCCAGTTCAAGGGCGGCCAATCCAACCCCACCTACCTGCTGGCTACCCCCGGCCAGCGTTACGTCCTGCGCAAAAAACCTCCCGGCCGCCTGCTCAAGAGCGCCCACCAGGTGGACCGCGAGTACCGGGTGATGAGTGCGTTGGCCGACACCGACGTGCCGGTGCCCCGCATGTACGCGCTTTGCACCGACGCCGAGGTCATCGGCACCGACTTCTACATCATGGAGTGCCTCGAGGGCAGGATATTCCGTGACCCGCGCTTGCCCCAACTGTCGCCAACAGAGCGAACGGCCGTGTACGAATCGATGGGCGAAGTGCTGGCCGCGCTGCACAACGTAGACACCACCGCCGTGGGCCTGGACGACTACGGCCGGCAGGGCAACTACTTTGACCGACAGCTCGGACGCTGGAGCGGGCAGTACCGCGATTCGCAGACCGAGCAGCTGCCCGATATGGACACGCTCATCGACTGGCTGCCGGCCAACATTCCCGACGACGACTCCAGCTGCATAGCGCACGGCGACTACCGCCTCGAGAACTCGGTCTACCACCCCGACCAGGAGCGCATGATAGCCGTGCTCGACTGGGAGCTGTCAACGCTGGGGCACCCGCTGGCCGACCTCGCTTACAACTGCATGGGCTACCACGTGCAGAGCCCTACGCAGAGCGGCCTGGTCGACGTAGACTTTGCCGCCACCGGGATACCGACCGAGGATCAGTACGTGGCAAGCTACTGCCGGCGAACAGGCCGCGACGGCATAGACAACTGGAACTACTACGTCGCTTTTTCGCTTTTCAGGATGGCCGCCATAACCCAGGGCGTCTACAAGCGCGGCCTCGACGGCAATGCCAGTTCGGAACTCGCGACCAGCTACGGGGAGGTGTGCCGCTACCTTGCCACCCGCGCCTGCGAGCTGCTCGAACTCGGCTAGTTGAGCGTCACCTTGTCCGGCGGTTCGCCCTGGCTCGGAGAAACCTGCTCACCGGTGCTGTCGGCGGCCGCGGCCTGGGCGGGGGCAGCCTCCCCCACCCCCCCCCCCGACGGCCTGCTACCCGCCCGCGCCCCGCGGTCTACTCCGCCCCCCCCCGAGGCCCCCCCCGCTGCACCCCCCCCCGCCCCCCCCCCGCC
>JACNKC010000018.1 GCA_014382245.1 Pseudomonadota bacterium
TGTCGGATGGGCGGCGCCGGGGCCGGCGGCCGGCCGCCGGGGGCGGTGCTGCGGGCAAGGCGAAGTCAGCGCGCAGGGGGGTGAGTTGTTGGCCGGTAACAACGTCATCGCCGGCGGCGGCGTCTACGCTCACGCTCCTCTCCTCGTACTGGGCTTCGACGGCCGGCCACAGGGATCCCAGTAAGGTAGAGTCCGGGGGCGTTCTGAGATCGCCTTTCTTGTCGTATCCCAGGCCAGGCGTCGAAAGCAGCAGCCGGTGCTCGGCCCGGGTCGCGGCCACGTAGGCCACGCGCAGAAGATCCGCCTGCCCACGCATCTTCTCGCGCTGGTCTATCAACGCGAACTTACCGTCGTCAGGGCTCTCACACCCGCGCTCAGGCTGGGGAGCCGCTATGGTCATCAAACCCGTGTCGGGCTCGGTCTCCCAAGCAACTGGAGACTTATCGTCTTTTCTTGGTAAGCGATTGAGCCCGGGCAACACGACCGTGTCCCACTCCAGGCCCTTGGCCTTGTGCATGGTGTAGAACTCAACGGCGATGGCGGGGTCGGGATCAGCCGCGGCCGTCAGGTCTTTCATGCGGCGGTCGAGTTCGTCGAAATCAATGCTGCCGCCCTGCTCGCTGTCGGCCAACAGGTCGAGAAAACACCGTGCGTCGAGCATGGCCGTGCGGTCTGCCCATAAGCCACCGCCCAGCTCCAGCCACGCAGCCTCGACCACGCGGGCCACCGGCACCCGGCCCAGCAGGCGCCGCGAGCGGTCAATCACCGAGCGGGCGCGCGCAGCCCGGGTTCGTGCGTCGGCGCTCATGCGCGCAGTGGCGTCGTCGTCGGCCAGCAGCTCGGCTACAGAAGAGTAGTGTGGCCACGCTGCGCCCTTTCGCGAAGAGCCGCCGGCGGCCTGGTCATCCGCGCGCATCGCCTCCTGCCGAGCCCGGTCGGTATCCACCACCCCGGGTTCAACAAGAAGGCACAGGTCTTCGAGCGACAGGCCAACCAGCGGACCGCGCAACAAGGACATGCCAGCCAGGCTATCGGCCGGGTGCACGACAAAGCGAGCCAGCGCGCGCAGGTCCTGCACCACGGGCTTGTTCGCGAGCGCGTCCATACCTACTGCCCTGAATCCCGCGCCCAAACGGCGCAGCTCGGTCATGAGACCGGCCGCGTGACTCTTCGCGCGCACCAGCACCGCTACCTTGCCGTCACGGGCGCGGGCCTCGGGTTCCAACTCGTCGTGGATCAGCTGCGCCAGTCCGCGCGCTTCGGCGGCCTGCAATTCGGCTGCTTTTGGAGCCGGGGTGTCACGCGCGGCAGGTTCTTCTGACTCGTCGGCGTCGGCTGCCCCAAGGCTCCAGGCCACGAGCTCAACGGGCAAGCCTTTGCCCGCTCCCGGGCGCGCATCGCTGGGCGAAAAAGCCACCACCCCGCGCTCAGCGTCGTGCTCAGAGCCCATTACGCGGGCAAAAACCTCGTTGCCCCAGTTGATGATGGAGCACTCGGAGCGAAAGTTGACCGTAAGCTCCAGCGGCTCGAGCTGCACGCTGGGAAAAAGCGCGTCGCCCATGGCCTGCAGGAACAGCCCCACCTCGGCCTTGCGAAAGCGGTAGATCGACTGCATCGGGTCGCCCACGAGAAACAGCGTGCGTCCGTCGTCGGGCTGCCAGCCGCCCGCGAGGCTCTCCACCAGTCGGCACTGCAACACGTTGGTGTCCTGGAACTCGTCTACCAACAGGTGCTCAATGCGGCGGTCGAGATCTTCGAGCAGTCGACCGGGCTGCTCGCTTGAGCCCAGGGCCTGTATGGCGCGCACCGACACCTCCGAGAAATCCACCTGCCCCTGCTCGCGAAACACCTGCCACAGCTCGGCATGGGCGGCCAACAGCACGCGAAAGAAAGCCCGTAGCGCCTCGGCGCCCTGCTCTGAAAATTTGGGCGACAACGGAAACGCAGACACGTTTATAGAACGCAAACCCTCAAGCAGCGGGTGGTCCTCGTCAATGTGCTCGCGCAGGCTCGCCAACAGGTTGAGAAAGTCTTCCTTCAGGTCCCCCGGCGAGGGCACGCCCAGGTTTTTGTCTACCGACTTGCGCATGGTGCCCGCGGCGAACACCTTGCCCTTCTTGATGAGCAGCAACTCCCCCAGCCCCTGCCAGGCGGCCACGTCCGAAAGCTCGGCCGAAAGCTGCGTGCCGTCTTCGAGACTCTCCCAGCGACAGGATTTACCCTCGCCCTGCAACTGCGCGCAGGTGGCGCGGGCAACACGCGCAGCGTGCTCTGCGAAGCCCTCGGGCAGCGACTCTCGCAGGGCCCGGTCCAGGGCGGCCAGGCGCTCGCTCATTATCTCGGCAAAACGTTGCTCGGCGCGTTTGAGCAGGCGATCGGCGTTGGCCGGGTCGCCCATGTCGAGCGCTGCCGATGCCCACTGCTCGCGCCGTCCGAGCATAGCGACGAGTTGTTCGGCCAGGCCTTCGCTGCGCAGTTCGGCTCGACCCAGGGCCAGGCGGATTGCGTCGCCAAGCTCACCGCGCTCACCCACCCGTGCCAGCACACGGTGCGCTGCCTCGCGGTACAAGGGCCGCGCGTCCTCCACGAGATCAGGACGCGAACCGAAGCGGCTGAGCAACGGCGTGCGATCGGCCAGGCGGGCGCACAAACTGTCGATCGTGACCAGCTCCAGGCGGCCGGGGTTCTCGATAAGTTGCCAGCCCTCGCACTGGCTGCGCTCGACTACCGCTCGGGCCAGGTGGTAACGCTCACGGTCGTAGTCGCTCGCGGGTTCTACGCCCGAGGCTGCCTCGCGCAGCGCAGCCGACAGGCGCTCGCGCATCTCGCCCGCCGCCTTGCGCGTAAATGTCATGGCCACCACGGCCTCCGGGCGGGTGGCAGTGGCCAGCAGTACCAGCAAGCGACGAACGAGCAGCTCGGTCTTACCCGAACCCGCCGGCGCCTGCACTACAAAGCTGGCCGAGGGGTCGAGTGCCCGTTCGCGAGCAGCCGCGTCGGCGGGAGGCGCCTGTGCTTGAGGAGCAACGCTCACCGTTCGCCCTCCCCGTCGTCGTCTTCTACCTGCCCTTCGAACACCCGGCACAGCGACTGCCGTTTGCAGTACTGACAGGCCTGGCTTTTCAGCGGGTCCACCGGCGCGCGCCCCTCGGCGTAGTCCCTGGCAAGACGCTCGAAGGTGCTGCGCCATTGCGCGGTCTGATCATCCCAGCCCAGCCATTTCTTGTCCGTGCGCGGCTTGCGCCCGTCAAGCGGCTGGTCGGGCGGGCCACGGAAAGCCAGCTCGTCGCGCGCCACCAGGCTCGCGAACGCTGCAATACTCACGTGCTGGCCAGCGGGTAGCGAGCCGTCAGCGGTCCCCTGCTGCTCCACTGCCAGTGCGTACAGCGGCAGCTGGGGATCGGAAGGCCGATCCCCCAGCCAGCTCGAAGGGCTGGGTACGCTGGCCGAGGTCTTGTAGTCGATAACTGCAAGGCTGCCATCGGGCATTTCGTCGATGCGGTCAATGCGCATAGACCTTATTTCGAGGCTGCCCAGCGTGGCCGAGGTCCTGGCCTCGGTGGCCAGCACTTTCCAGTCGCCGACGCGCTGGTCGCGCTCGTAGAGCAGCCAGGCCATTGCGATGTCGGCGAGCCAGGCGCGAGTTGGCTGCAGCAGACCCGCAGAGGCCAGCCAGCCGTTATCCGCGAGCACCGCGTCGACAGAGTTTTCAACCAGTTCGGCGAGCCGGTCATCACTCTTTGCCCTGAGCGTGGACGAGGTTTTGAGCTCGTCCCAGGCCAGTTGCAGGACAGTGTGTACCAGCTTGCCGCGGTCGGCTGGGGTGATACCGGGCGCGGGCTCTTCAAGTGCTTCGACGTGCAAGCGGCGTGAGGCCAGCGCCCGGAAGGGGCACTCCGACTGGTCCTTCAAGAGGCCCGTACCACCGCTCAGCACCAGCGCCGGCGGTGTCGAGTCGGGTTCACGCGGCACGAGTTGTTCCTGTCGCTCGGCCGGGTCGGCTGGGCGATACCAGGTCTCGTGGTCCACGGCAGGCGCATCGTCCAGTTCGCCCAGCATAGGGCCGACAATCATAGGGCCGGCAAGCATAGCGCAGGGCTGCAAGGGCTGGTCGCTGTCGCCCTGCCTGGCGCAGCTGGCGTGCACGTTCTTCGCACTGCCAAGCAGTCGCTCCCAGACGCGACGGGCAAAATCGAGCTCGACCTCGGGCGATGATTTAGGCTGGCCGGTCTCGGCCTGCCAGTGGGCGGGCAGAAGCGGCTGCGGTGCGGCCGACGCCGGAAAACTGCCCGCGTCGAAGCCCACCAGGAACGCGTGGTCGAACTCCAGTCCCGCAGCGTCGAGCACGCCCAGCACCTGCACCTGCAGGCCCGAGGAAGCCGCTTGCGATGGCGTGTCGTTGGCCAGTCGGCGCGTGTGATCCAGCGCCTGCGCGCGTGTCATGCTCGGAGCAACAGTGGTCATGGCGGTAAGCTGGGCGAGCACATCGCGCCAGCGGGCAAACGCCACGCCCTCGGTGGCCGACAGTCCGCCGCCGGGCCAGCCTACAGCTTGCAGGCGAGCGGCGAAGCGTTCGGTCCACTGGACCGGGCTTACGGGCTCGTCGTCTGTTTTTCTGTCAATCTCGAGCAGCTCGGCCAGGCGCTTGATGCCGCCGGCTGATTTGTCGGCGCCTGCCTTTTTCAATCGATAGACAAGATAGTCGAACGAAACCGTCCAGGCGTTGTCATTTCTCAGGGCGGCCTCGCAGCGGGCGCGCGCCTCCTGCTCGGACTGCCAGGCCTTGATGTCGTCGTGGTTGGCGGGGTTCTCGCCTTTCAGCAGAGCTGCCGGCCGTGGGTAAGGCGACAGCAACAGGCGGCTGACCAAAGAAAACGCATTGCCGTGGGGCTTGAGGATAAGCCAGTCCAACGCGCGGGCCACAAGGGCGTAGTCGTTCAGTGCCGGCGCGCCGGCCATGTCGAAACGGCGCGGGCTGTCCAACTCGTCGAGCAACGCCGATGCGGGCGACAGCTCTTCTGCCAACACCCGCTCGTAAAGTGAGCGCGCCGAGGACAGATCGGGAGTTATTATCGCGATCGAGCAGTCGGGCTCGTCGTCGAGCAGTGTCCTCACCTGGTGGGCCACCGCGCTCGCCTCGTCTGCCGCGGTCGGATAGGCAACGGCCGTTGCCGGTGATGGGCCAGTGAGCTCTGCCTGCCATCCCCTGCTCACATCGCAGCCGGCGGCTTCAAGGGCATCCGCCAGTTTCTCGAGCGCTGGCGTGCTGCGCTCGAAGCCGCGGAAGGTCAGCGTGTCGGGTCGGGGTAGGCGGCCGCTTGCCACCGCCTCGGTTATTTCGCCCGTAAGCTGGGTGTGGGTCAGCCAGTTCTCGGCCTTAAGGTAGTCGGCGAATGCAGCACGCCAGCGGTTGAACGCCTCGGTCTCGGGCGTGCGCCCCCATTCGTCCGGATCGGGTTCGCCGAAATCATGCAGCCGTCCCCAGGCATCGGCCGCTAGGCGTGCCAGGCGCGGCAGGTCGAGCAGCTCGGTCGCAAAGTCGTCGGACAATCCTGGACGCGCCCCACCAGCCCCGTCCTCAGCGATCACCCGCTCCCACAGCAACAAGGCTGTGGGCCTTGGCAACAGGAAGCGTGTCTCGGGATTGTCGGCAGCCCCACCCCACTGCAACTCCTTCCACTGTTCCTCAAGCCAGGCCTCGAGCGACTGCACCGCTGCGGTCGCCACGACCGGCATCTCGGCGGTGGCCGCGCCAACAGCCGCCTCCCGCCTGAGATGGCGGGCCAGGCGGGCGTTACGGGTTACGGTCGTGGTCATGTGCAAGGTCGTATCATAGTGGAATCATGGTCGGGCTTGCCAGTCTTCGACTATGACACGGGTGCTGGGTCAGATTGTGAGCCGGAGGGCAGTTTGGCGAAGCGAAAAACATCCAGCCTCTTGGAAAAATACACGCGGCTGCCGGCTAAGTAGAGACAGCCCTTCTGCTAAACGTAATCAGGTCACTTTGGGCACCACTTCTCCACAACGTTTGCCGTGTGCCACTCGAAGGCGACATTATCTGCGCTATACTTCGGATCAGTCGCTTCGGCGATTTCCTTTCCTTCATATTGCCTAATGAACTCGTTCTTCTTATCGCTCTTCACATCGTCCGGTAAATATATTTTTCGATCCTCGTCAACACCAAACATGCCCTCGTCAAAAGCCCAATGTAAGGTCTGGCAAAGCGGTAAACCATTTCTTATATGGTCCGGTCCTCCTCTGGAGACCGGGACTATATGGGCGCCCTCCACTTCATATCGCTGTGGGAGCGGCCGCCCCTCTCCGTCCCGTTTCAGCGGTGTCGCGAGTCCCAAGCCGCTAACGGCGCAGCGGCCTTCATACTTCCCCAACACTACCTTGCGAAATAAGGTGTTCCTCCTGAGTCTATCCGCCCCTTCGACATATTGAAGCTCCTCTGGATCCAGTATTTTAAAGTCCCCATCCGAGATATCCCGTGTGTCCTGTGGGCGCCGCTGTAAGGTACCCCGTGTGTCCTGTGGGCGCC
>JACNKC010000017.1 GCA_014382245.1 Pseudomonadota bacterium
TCAGCCGGGTTGCCTACGATATCTCTTCCAAACCCCCGGCTACTGTTGAATGGGAGTAGCGGAAACGGCGATGATGACCTGGGTAGAACGACGGTCAGCTTGTCCCTGCGGTTGTCTGTGAAATTGAACGCGCCGTGAGCTACGTCCACCTCCACCTGCACACCCAGTACAGCCTGCTCGACGGCGCCAACAAGATAACCGAGCTGATGCCGCGAATGGCAGCGCTCAACATGCCCGCCGCTGCGATGACCGACCACGGCAACATGTTCGGCGCGATCGACTTCTACAGGTCGGCAACTGCCGCTGGCATCAAGCCCATTATCGGCTGCGAGGTCTACGTCGCGCCGGGCAAGCGCACCGACAGGAACGCCCGCGGGGCCGCGGACTACGAGAGTGGGGGCAACTACCACCTGGTACTTCTTGCAGCCAACATGGAGGGCTATCGCAACCTCTGCAGGATGGTCAGCCAGAGCTACAAGGACGGCTTTTACTACAAGCCCCGCATCGACAAGGAGCTGCTCGCAGCCCATAACTCTGGACTCCTCTGCCTGAGCGGTTGCCTGAGCGGTGAAGCATCCAAGGCCATCGTCGCCGGTAGACACGACAAGGCCCGCGAGGTCATCGAGTACTACGCCGGCTTGTTCGGCGACCGCTATTACCTCGAGATCCAGGACAACCAGCTCGAGGAACAGAACGCGGTCAACGAGTTCATGATCCCCACCGCACATGACATGGGCATACCGCTTGTCGCGACCAACGACTGTCACTACCTCGAGCACGAGGACCACAAGTGTCACGAAGTGCTGCTCTGCGTTCAGACAGGCAAGCAGATCGACGACGAAGACAGGTGGCGCTTCGGGACCGACCAGCTTTTTGTAAAAGGCGCAGAGGACATGCTCAAGGCCTTTCCCGGTTGCGAGGAGGCCATATCAAACACCGTCGGTGTGGCCGACCGCTGCAACGTCGAGTTCGAATTCGGCAAGCACAAGTTCCCGAATTTCGCCGTGGGCCCCGACACCAGCCTCGTCGATCACTTCTGCAAAACAGCGAGGGAAGGGCTCGAGGACAGGCTGGACACTTTGCGCTCGCTGTACGACGAGATCGACGAAGACCTGTACCGGGAGCGCCTCGAGACCGAGCTCGATTGCATCGTGGAAATGGACTTCCCCGGCTACTTCCTCATCGTCTCGGACTTCATCAACTGGGCAAAAGAAAAAGGCATACCGGTTGGTCCCGGCCGCGGATCGGCCGCGGGCAGCCTGGTGTCCTACTCGATGCGCATAACAGACATAGACCCACTGCGCTGGGGCTTGCTGTTCGAACGCTTCCTTAACCCCGAGCGGCAGAGCATGCCCGATATCGATGTCGACTTCTGCTACCAGCGCAGGGACGAAGTTCTCAACTACGTGCGCGACAAATACGGTACCGACAAGGTCGCCAACATCATCACTTTCGGTACGCTCAAGGGCAAGGCGGCTATACGCGACGTGGGCCGGGTACTCGGTCTGTCCTTCGGTGAAACTGACAGGGTGTGCAAGTTGTATCCCGCGCCGAGACAAGGTCGTGACTTCAATCTCACGCAGGCTCTCGAAATGGAGCCGCGGTTGCGCGAATACCGTGACTCGGGCGAACGCGAAGGCTTGCTGTTTGAGTACGCGCTCAAACTGGAAGGGCTCACACGTCACGTCTCCAAGCACGCGGCAGGTGTGGTTATTGGCAACGAGCCACTGGTAGAAAGCGTGCCCCTGTTCGTAGACCACCGCGACGGGACGGTCGTCACCCAGTTTGCCGGACCCGACGTCGAGGCCCTCGGCCTCATCAAGTTTGATTTTCTCGGCCTCAAGACCCTGACCCTGATCGCTGACACGGTAAGGCGAGTAGAAGAATGCACCGGCGTCAAGATCGACATCGACGACCTTCCACTCGACGACGAGGCCACCTACCGACTCGCGAGCCGGGCTGATGCCGTGGGACTCTTCCAGATGGAAAGCGGTGGCATGCGCAAGCTGTTGCAGCAGATCAAGCCATCGTCCTTCGAAGATTTCATCGCGATCCTGGCTCTTTTCAGACCGGGCCCCCTCGACAGTGGCATGGTCGAACAGTACATCAAGCGTCGCGACGGGACCGAAACGGTGCGCTACCCCGACTCGACACTTGAAGAGATCCTGAGCGAAACTTACGGCGTGATCGTATACCAGGAACAGGTGATGCAGATCGCCCAGGTTTACGGCGGCTATTCACTCGGCGACGCGGACAACCTGCGCCGTGCCATGGGCAAAAAGAAAGCAGACGTAATGGCCGTCGAGCGCGAGCGCTTCGTCGAAGGTGCGGTAAAAAAGGGACACCCCAGGCAAGCCGCTGACCAGATTTTTCAACAGATGGAGACCTTCGCAGCCTACGGCTTTAACAAGTCCCACTCGGCAGCTTACGCACTGATTTCCTACCAGACCGCCTGGCTCAAAACTCACCACCCCAGGGAGTTCCTGGCCGCGCTCCTGACCCTTGAAATGGGTGACACCGATAAGACCTACAAGAACCTTTCGGACTGTAAGGGCAGGGATATTTCGGTGCTCGAGCCGGACGTGAACGAGAGCGCAGCCGATTTTACTGTTGTTTCGGAAGGCATACGTTTTGGTCTCGCGGCGGTGAAGGGTGTCGGCGAAAAGGCAGTTGAAAGCATAATCGAGATCCGTGGCGACAGTCCCTTCCTGTCTCTCGCCGACTTCTGCCGTCGAGTGAACTTCGCGCAGGTAAACAAGCGCGTGATAGAAAGCCTCGTCAAGGCCGGGGCTTTTGACAGCATCACGGTTTCGCGCGCGAAAGTCTGCGCTACGCTGGACGCGAGCATGGCATGGGCCCAGAGGGTGACAGACGACGAATCAGCAGGGCAAATGGGCCTCTTCGGCTCCACTGACGGTACTTCGCAACCCGAGCCCCCCCTCGCCCAGGTAGAAGAGTTCAGCGTGGCCGAACGGCTGCAGGCCGAGCACGAAATGTTGGGCTTCTACATATCAGGCCACCCCCTCGACGAACACGCTACTGACCTCGAGTTACTGGCTCCATTGCCCACCGGCACACTGCCTTCGCGACGAGACCAGGAGACGGTGAGAATCGCGGGAGTCACTAACACGGTCAGGCTCAAGAACAGTAAAAAGGGCGATCGCTACGCTACCTTCAACATAGAGGACCCGAGTGGGGTCATCGAGGTCATCGCCTGGCCAAGGGTTTACAAGGAATGCGAAGAGGCCATAGTTGGTAACACCCCTGTGCTCGTTACCGGGACCCTGGAAATTGGCGATGCCGGCGGGACCCAGGACACCGAGGAGTCCGAGGGTTTCCTGAGAAAACCCCAGGTCATCGCAAGCGAGGTCGTAACGCTGGCCGAGATGCGCAGGCGCGTAGCCCGCTACGTCGATATCAGTATGGACGCGGCCCGAATGGGCCCCTCCAGCGTCAGCGACCTGAAAAAAACCCTCGCCCTCTATCCCGGTGATTGTCGAACCTACCTCAAGGTGATCCGGCAAGGGGCGAGTGAAACCCTCATCGAGCTCCCAGGCACGCTGGCCATCGACCCCTGCGATGACCTGTTGATGGCCGTCGACAAGTTGCTGGGTCCGGGCAGCACGGCACTGCGTTGAGCGAGACGGCCGAGAAGGCCGTCCTTGTACGGGCGTCGACAGAAAAAGCCGTCGACAGTTCCAGCCTCGGTGAGCTGGCCATGTTGGCCGCCGCCGCAGGCCTCGAAGTAGTCGGAAGACTCTCACAACACCTGCGCCGGGTCAGTGCAGCTACACTGCTGGGCAAGGGCAAGGTAGAAGAACTGGCGGCTCTCACCCTCGAAGTCGAGGCCGACCTGGTGATTTTTGACGACCCGCTGGGGCCCGCACAACGGCGTAACCTGGAGAAGGCTATTCCAGGCAGCAAGATCATCGACCGTAGCCAGCTCATACTCGATATATTCGCGAGCAGGGCGGCCACGCGCGCTGGCAAGATCCAGGTTGAGCTGGCCCAGCTGCAGTACCTGCTGCCACGGCTGACCAACCAGTGGACCCACCTGTCTCGAATCAAGGGCGGCATAGGCTTCAAGGGGCCCGGCGAAACACAGCTGGAGGTCGACCGACGGCAGGTGCAGAACCGTATCACCACGCTGAAGGGCAAGCTGGCCACCATCGACAGGACCCGTCGGCTGAACAGCCGCGAACGCGAAGCGGTCCCTTACCCATCTGTAGCCCTTGTAGGCTACACAAACGCGGGAAAATCCTCGCTGATGAATGCTCTTGCGGGCGCCGACGCGCTGGTGGCGCCGCGCATGTTTGCGACACTGGATTCCACCGTGCGCGGGGTTGTACTGCCTGCCGGAGGCTCGATCATGCTCGTGGATACGGTCGGCTTCGTGGCCAAGCTCCCCCACGAACTCATAGAAGCATTCAAGGGCACGCTCGAGCAGGTGAGACGAGCGGACCTCCTCCTTCACGTAACCGATAGCGCTTCGAGCCAACTCGGGCCCCGCCACGAACACGTGCTCTCCATAATCAGCGAGATCGGAGCCGGCCACGTGCCAGCCTTGGACGTATACAACAAGGCTGACCTGCCCGCAGCAGCGACGCCTCCGGCCGGGGCCGTCGCTGTCTCAGCTCGCAGTGGCGAGGGTTGCGACCACCTGCTGGCTAGAATCGAAAAACTGTTGACGGTCGACGAACAGACCGTCTGCATGGAGATCCCGGCTGGCGAAGGTGAGTTGCGCGCCTGGTTGTACCGGAACTCACGTGTGTTAGACGAAAGGGAACTCGACGCGGGCAGCTGCCGGATAGAAGCGCGCATCCATTCCCGCAAAGTCGGCCAACTGCGCGCCCGGGTCGACTCCAGCCAAGCGAAGTTGGTGAGTGCTGACGATGATTAACATCCCCAACACCCTGACGTTAATGCGCATCATCGCGGTGCCTATCTTTCTCGCGATGATGGTGGAGGACAACTACGAGACCGCCATGTGGGTTTTCCTGGCAGCTGGTGCGACCGATGGACTCGACGGCGCGGTAGCACGGCTTACCAATTCGAAGACCAACCTCGGCGCGCACCTGGATCCGCTGGCCGACAAGCTGCTGTTGGTGAGCTCCTTTCTCGTACTGGGCATACTCGGCTGGGTGCCGATGTGGCTGATGATATTAGTCATCGTCAGGGACTCGATTATCCTGGGTGGCTTTATTTTCTCGGCCGTGCTCGTCGGCCACTCGATCCCGATGGCTCCATCCATGGCCGGCAAGGTGACTACCTTCACGCAGCTTTTGCTTGTGAGCCTGGTACTCCTCAACCTCGCCGGTTGGATAGCTATAGGCTCCGAGTTCTTCCTGGTCTGCTTTGGCGTCACCGGCGTGGCCACGGCCGGATCGGGTATCGACTATGTACGGCAGGGTCTCAACTGGTACTCGCGGGAACTGTCCGGGGATTGATCCTGTCAAAACCTGCCCGGCAGGGCGGTCCTTCGGCGTGGAAGTAGTAGAGCCCACCTCGCTCATCCCTCGCCAGTATACTGGCAGAGCGCGTGCCGTAGTCACCGGCGTGCACGCAGATCCCGGCCAAAGCCCCCTGGTCCTGGGCATCGGCTGGCAGTTCGTGGTCTGACAACACGGCGGCGAGTGCTTCGACTATTTCTTCCAGCTCCGGACATGACTCGAGCAGCGGCAGCAGTGCCCTGAAGCGGGGTAGGGCGCCAGCGTGACGTGCGCAATCAGGCGGATCGACGCCCAGGTTAGTAATGACGGTAACGCCTGCCGCGAGCTCCTGGCTGTGGCCGCCATCGTCAAGCACATTGGCACCCGACGAATCGGCTGTCAGAAGAAAAAAGGGTCCGTAGTCGCCTCCCTCTACCCCATCAAGGTAAGTACTCAGCAGCCCGGAGTCGCCGCAGTCCAGCGCTCCCAGGCATAGTGCACCGCGGCTGTATTTACCCGGGGGAGCGGGGCTGTCGGCTCCAGCCTGCCGACGGTTGAGCAACGCGGCCGCCAGTGGGTATCCGTCTTCGCGGGCTCCCAACCAGGTGCCACCGGCCCGCAGGTCCAGCCCCGCCGTGATAGCCGGGTGCCCCTCCAGCCGAGCCGGCCCGAGACTGGGTCGCTCGAGGAACTCGTCTCGATTCGCGGCGATGACCAACGGCCAGCGCTCAGACACGCAGTTGTATATGGCAAGTATGCACACGGAGCTTCGTTGGCTTAACGCACCCGGGATGTTAGCCTCGGCGAGCCGCAGCTTCTACGGCCGGGAGAA
>JACNKC010000016.1 GCA_014382245.1 Pseudomonadota bacterium
ACGACGACGGTGCCCGCAGGACCTCCGCCGCTCATCGGTGCATTGACGGTTACCCTGGACTTCAGTGCCGGCGCGACCATCACCGCTTGCGGAGCATCCCTTGACGCTCTTCTGGGTCCTGCACCTTCGGTTGCCACCGGCATAGCGGGTACCGTGGCCACCATCGGTGCGATCGATGCTGAGGGCATCGACGCTTCGGCCGGTCTCGTCTACGTGTTCTGCTCAGCGGGGGCTGCGTCGGCTACCGGCGACTACACGCTGACCATAACCGAAGCCACGGACACTGCGTTTGCCGATATCACGGCCAACGTTGCGGTCGTGGTGAGTTCTACGGACGGCAGCTGCCACCCAGCTGCTGGTGCCAACGACCTGTGCCTGACGGTGACGACCAGCCCGTAGTTCTGAAAGCATGAAACGCCGGCCTCGTGTCGGCTGAGCTCCAAGGGAGGGAGGCGCTGCTTGCGCCTCCCTCTTTTTTTTTGGCCGCCCTCGCGGGATCGCGCCCCCGGCAGGCCCCGGCAGATCGCAAAGCAGACGCCATAGCGGCCCCTCATCAGGGTGCCCCAGGGGCAAAAAAACAGGTAGCGCTGCCACCATTTGCGGGTTGATAATGGTTGGAGACATGGGTCCTCGTCGACCCCTTGTACGAGTTTAAGGCAAGCGAGAAAACGACATGAAGAACAGCGCCACTACGTCACGAAACACCCGCAACACATCGAGGCTGCTTTCGACAGTTGCCCTTGCCTCGGCCCTCGTCCTGGCAGCGCTGGGGTCGGGCTGCAACGGCGACGGCGAGCTGGTTGTAACCACTACTTCTTCGACGGTGACCGTCAGTTCCACCTCCTCCACCAGCTCTACCACCACCAGCAGCACCTCGACCACCAGCACCAGCACCACCACGCTGCCGGGTTCGTCGCTGGAGTTTACCTTCAGCACCCCCGACCCCGGGCTCGATGTGCACGCCATTGGCTTCAGCGTAGACTACTCGGCCCTGGCCTCGCTGGGCGGCTTTTTCGGCGAAGGATCGTCGGTCAACTGCACGGCCACGCCCTTGGGTGCCCAGTCAGCCTTCAACCACGATTCGGCCAATTCCATGCTGACCGCCGGCATCATCCACGTGACTGGCTTCACTACACCCGCCGAGCTGGCGAGCTGCGAGTTCAGAACCACGCTGCCCTTCGACCCTGACCCCGCCACCCTGGAGTCCGACTTCGTAATGACGGTGACCGAGGCCTCCGGCCCCGGGCTGGTGCCAATAGTGCCCCTGCCGTCGGTAGATATTACCGCCGGCGACGTGACCCTGCCCACCACCACGACCACTCTCGCGCCTGGCAGCACTACGACCACCACCGTGGGAGTGACGACCACCACTTCGACCACCACCACGACTACTACCCTGCCCGCGGCCGGCAACTGGGAGATCAGCCTGCGCCTGGACGACGCCGTGACTTTTGGCAGCCTGACTTTCACGCTCGACTACTCGGCGGCTTCGGGCGAAATGGTCGGCTCCGGACCTGACGTGCAGTGCGCGATAGTCATTGACGCCCTCATTGCCGGTGTTGGCTTGGCTGCTTACAACGACGACGATTCCAACCGCATCCTTACGGCCGGATTCTTATCGACCGGTGGCGCGACCGGCCCCGTAGACCTGGCCACCTGCACCTTCAACGGCAGCCAACCAACTGCTGGCGACTTTGCTATCATCGTTACCGAGGCCGTGGCCCTGGATTTTACGGCCCTGAGCCCCACCCCGTCGGTGAGCGTCTCCTCCATAGTCCAGACGCCGTAAGCAAGTGTAATTACTACGAAAAGCGCTGGACTAACCCTCCCCGGGCGGGTTAGCCTCGGGCTGTAGGCTGTCGGAGTGGCAGGCCCCTCAGCCCGGTGGGCGAAAAATTCCCCCCCCAACTGTTGTCTGAGCCTCCCACACTCTATAGAAAGTCTTCTTTCCGAGCCTGCTCGGAACGACCAAGGGGAGTGAGGTAATCTTGATGACGAGTTTTCGTACAGTATTCGCGGCCGGCTTGACGGCTGCCATTTTTGTTCTCGTAACGGCTATACAGGCCCCGGCAGCGGGCTGCGGCGACCCGGCCCCGCCGCCCGACGGCGACGGCAACGTCACCGCCGCCGACGCGCTTTACTGCCTGCAGATGGCCGTCGGCAGTCAGACAGAGGATCTCACCACCTGCGATGCTGACGACGGCGGCACGGCTACAGCGGCGGACGCGCTGCGCGTACTGCAAAAGGCCGTGGGCCAGACGGTAACACTGACCTGCCCCGGCGGCGGCAGTGGCAGCGCCTCGGGACTGGCCTGCACCTCGGCCGAGTTCTTCCCCCTGGGAGATTCGGAACTCGATTCGGGCACCACCGGGCTGGGCCACAACGCGACCCTGGTGGAAGGCTTCTCCTTGACCTTCGACACCCCCAAGGCCTGCGTAGATGGCGCCACACCCGGTGCCGACTGCTCCGTTGACGCCGACTGCGGCGGCGGCACCTGCGATGTTACCTGCAACTGCGACGGCAGCGAGGACTGTGAAATCCGCGGCCCGGCCCTGCAGGGACGTTGCCTGACCACGTTGGCACCCTGCGATTTGGGATCCGAATGTGTAAGCGGCCAGTGTGAGCGCTTCTTCGGCTCTCCCTTGCCGCTCAGCTCGGGCGGAGTACCGGTCTGCGTTACGACCTATTTCTCAGAGGACATTGTGGGCACGGCCAACCCCAGCACCGGCCAGGGTGAGGGCACGGCCAGGCTGCGCAGCCGCGTACACCTGGGCCTGCAGAGCGACCAACCCTGCCCGCGTTGCGGGCACCTGGACGATAACCCTGAAGTGGGCGATCCCTTCCTCTGCGAAGGCGGCCCCCATGATGGTCTAGCCTGTACGGTAGGCGGATTCAGCCCCAAGTTCGGCGGCGTGTCCTTTGACTGCCCGCCCGATTCGACGACCAACGTGTCGGGACAGGGCCTGGCGATCATATTCCCGAAGGTGACCACGCGCACCGACAGCCAGACGGCTTCGCTGCAGTGCGCCCCCCCGTTCAACCTGAGCGGAGTCTGCACTCATAACTTCGGGATGGCCTGCACCCAGGACTCGGAGTGCCAGGCTCTGCACGCCAAGTCGACCTGCGGATTCTTCTGCCACTGCGGCTTCTGTGCTACTGCGGCAGCACCACAAGGCGACCCCGACCAGCCCTGCTTCAATGACGGCCAGTGTTCGGAAGGGGGCAGCACCTGCATACAGGGTACGGGCTCGGTACCGGCCAACGCTGCCCAGGCCAAGCCCAACGGCTGCACTGTAGGGTTCTGCGGAAACGACGTGACCGAAGAGTGCCACGACAAGACCCAGGGCACTTGCACCGACAAAACCTACCTGGCCTGTTCGAACGACGCCGAGTGCGCGACCCAGGGCGCTGGCACCTGCAACATAGTGCAGACGCCCTGCTTCGAAGGCACCATAACCCGCACTGGCGTGGCCTCGCCCGTAGGCAGCCACTGCATGGGCGGCGACATAGGCAACGACGCTCCCTGCACGAGCAACGCCGACTGCTTGGCGCCCGCGACCTGCCAGGCAGATACCTCGAGGCCGACCACGGCTTCGCTGTTCTGCATACCGTCCACCGCTAGCGGCGCGATCAACAACGCTGCGGGACTCACCGGACCAGGAGCCATTTCGTTTCACAGCGAGCTGTTCCTGTGTCGTTGCGGTGACGGAAGTATTGGCTGCACCGAGGAATGCGACAACGGTGGCACCTGCCTGGGCGGCGCCAACGATGGGCTTGCCTGCAGCGCGGCCACCGACTGCCCCGATGGCCGCTGCCGGCCGCAAAGCGGTGACGGCTGTGACGAGAACTGCAGGACCGAGTAGGGCTGCTACTCGGCTGAACTGACCGAGAGCGGCGGCGCGGGGCCACCCCCTGCTGCCGTGGCAGCTTTCGTTCTCCAGGGCCCGGCCCCGCTAACCGCGGGTCTGGGCCCTTCTTTTTGTACGCTCGCAAATTGGTGGAGCGGGAACGACTTTTGCCTTAAAATGGTAGACAGCCAAGTGAACTGCGTAGTCTACAGAAGGTTTTTCTCAAGAAGCACGGCAGCCCTGCTGCTATGCGCGGGCAGCATGCTGTCCTGCGCGGGCTCGCCCGACCCCATCGACGTAACCCTGAGCTTCGACCAACCCCTGCACTCACTGTCGGCGGCAGTTTTCACGGTTAACTACTTCAACTCGGGCGCCGAGCCCCTGTCCTCAGGCGGCGAGCCTGCCTGCTTTGCCCTGCACCCGGAAATGACCGCCGGCTTCTCGGACGACGGCAACGGCACGCTCACTGTGAGGGTCAGCTCGACGACTCCGTTTTCTACTCCACTGGACCTTGCCGCCTGCCGCATGCTTCCCCTCTCCGATGGCATCAACCCCCGCGCGGTGGCCCACGGTCTAAGGGTGGCGGTGCACAGCGCCACCTCGTCGGACGGTCGCGCGCTTGAGCACAGCGAGCTGGCGCGAGGCGACAAGGGCAACCGCAGGATGGCCAGGGCCGATAGCCCCCGCGGCCCGACTGGCAAGGGCGCAGCTACATCACCGAGGCCTGCTGGCCTGTCCCCTGGTGCCGGCTCGGCCTCCAGCCCGGCTGCCGGCTCTCGCCCCGAGAGCAACAGCTCGCAGGGTAGCGGCTCTTCAGCGACGCATGCCGCCGCTTCGTCCAGCGCTGCTGCGAGCAACGCCGGTGTTGGCCGCAACGCCGCTAACAGCGCCGCTAACAACACCGCCAACAATACCGCCAGCGCACGCCGACATGCCGCCCGAGACTGGCAAAGCGAAGCCGAGGCTGACCGGCTCCGCGCCGAAGAGCAGCGGCTGAGCACTGGCGGCAGAAACTTTGCCGGTGGCGACAACTCCTACCCGGAACAGAATGACGGCGGGCAGAATGACGGCGGGCAGGCCAACGACGACCAGCCGCCCGATGATGGGCAGGCCAACGACCCCGCGCCACCACCGGTCGACCCGGTGACCTACGAGCTCAGGCTGGCGGTCACCACCAGCGGCGTAGCGCTGGGCGCCCTGCAATTCGAGCTGCGCCACCTCGGCGCCAGCGGCGGTTTCGTGGGCCGCGGGGGCTCGGTGGAGTGCGACGGAAGCATCTCCGGCGCCATGGCCACCTTTAACAACGTGGGCAACGGCAAGATAAAGGGCGCGATCATCGACATCGAGGGCTTCCCCGTGCCCTCGGAGGTTGCCACCTGTTCTTTCCGCACCAGCGAGGATCTCTTTCCCGGCAGTTTTGACATGACCGTGATGGAAGCAACCGACGCCGACCTCGGCGGCAACGGCCAGTCGCTTGACCCCTTTCCGTCCATGGCGGTGGTCGACGTGCGCGAGCTCAACTGAGCACCCCGGTCGTGACCCGGTCCGGCAGCTCCGCTCGCCTGACCTCAGCCACCTCGCTGGCGTTGGTCACCCTGACACTGACCGCGCTCAGCTTCGCCGCATGGGGTGGTTCGATCAGCGGCGGCTTCGTCTCCGACGACCGCAACGCAATAATTTTCAACCAGTCGGTCACCGGCCCCCTGCAGCCGGCCCAGGTGTTTACCACGCCATCCTGGTGGGGCCACGAACGCTCAGGCAGCCCCGGCTATCGACCGCTGGTGACGCTGAGCTTCGCGGTCAACCATGCCGTTGGTGGTCTCTACCCGGCCGGCTACCACGTGGTCAATATACTGCTGCACGCGTTGGTGGCGCTGCTGGTCTACCTGCTGGCCCTGGAGCTGGGCATGGGCGTGGCCGCCGCGCGCATAGCCGGCGCGGCCTTCGTACTGCTGCCCATACACTCGGAGGCGGTCGTGTGGACGGTGGGCCGGGCCGAGCTGATGTCGGCGGTGGCCTGGTGCTCGGGCCTGCTGGCGCTGCTGCGCTACCGCCGCGGGGCTGTTCCAGGAGGCACCGGCACCGATTTGAGGTGGCAGCCCTCGCAGGCCCTGCCACTGCTGGCCGCGGTGGCCCTGTTTGCCGGCCTGCTGTGTAAGGAGAACGCCATCACCCTGCTGGCCGTACCGCCCCTGTGCGCCCTGTTTCTCGCCCCGGAGGGCCGCAGGCGAGATATGGTGGCGTTCGTGGCCCTGCTGGCCGCTGTGGGCGCCTGGCTGTACCTCAGGTGGCAGGTATTGCCCCTTTTTGACGACAGGCCGGGCGATCTGCTCGATAACCCCCTCTCGTTGCTGCCCGTGGCGGAGAGGCTGGCCGGAGCCCTGTCGGTGGCCGGCCGTTACCTCTGGC
>JACNKC010000033.1 GCA_014382245.1 Pseudomonadota bacterium
CGCGTGGCGGGGGCAAGGGCGGGCGGGTGGCCTTCGGCCCCCCCGGGCCGGGGGTGGGGCCGGGCCCGGGCCCAAAAAGCCCGGGGCCGGGGGGTTCCCGCCACTGGGCGCGAGGGTCCCCGCCTCGCAGACCTTGCGCAGCAAACCCGGCGGAACCGGCTCGGGGCGTAACCGACGTATCGACAAGGTGGTACGTATGCCCTCAAGCAGGGGCAGGTCTTCACCTATGCTGGCCACGTCTACCCGGCCCGGAACTGGGGGTGCTTCTTTCATGCAACGCCCCCCGTGATATAGCTGCGCGGCCCGAACGACGAAACCCACGGCCGTGCGTGTCCACGGGAGTCGCCTTAAAAACTCGTGAAAATTCAATCGTCTCTAGCTGCAGCGTCTTGTTTTCACTTTGCTAACTTCGCCTTGCTCGTCCTGGTTGCGCTCGTGACAGCGTCGCCAGGGGTGGCCGCCGGCGAAGAAACAGCCGCCAGCGAAAAAGCAGCCCTGCTTCCGGCCGTGCTGGTCGATGACCATCGCGTGGCCGATGAGCGCCTCGCCGACGAAGAGAGCGCGCGCCTTCTGATCGAGCAGCGCCCGGGCGGCGTGAGCCTCGTCGACCGCGAAAGTATCGAAAAATCAAGCGCCCACGACCTCAAGGACGTGCTGACCGGGGTTCCGGGAGTGCTCCTGCTGCGTCGCTTCACGGGCGAGCAGGAACGCTTGTCCATCAGGGGCTCTGGCCTGCGCAGCAACTTCGGCCTGCGCGGCGTGACCGTGCTCATCGATGGCTTTCCGTTCACCGGTGCCGACGGTTTTACCGAGACCGAGGCCCTCGACCTGCTCAACCTGCGAAGGATTGAAGTCTATCGCGGAGGCGAGGCCCGGCGCTGGGGCGGCGACACCCTGGGCGGTGCGATCAACATGATCTCCCGCACCGGCCACGATCTTGCCGGCAACGGGAGCTCGGGCAGCGAAGCCTGGCTTGAGTCCGGTAGCTGGGACAGCCGCAAGTTTCACGTCAGCACCGGCCACGCCAACGAGAACACGGACTCGCTGCTGGCCGTCAGCCATAGCAGCAGCGGCGGCTTTCGTCGCCACTCGGCCTGGGACCGGCAGCGCGTGTACGCGTCGCTGGGGCGACGCCTTGAACAGGGCCGCTCCTTGAGAGGCGATTTCATATACGCGCACAGCAACACCGACCTGCCCGGTGCTCTCACGCCCTCTTGCCCTGCACCACCGGCACCCTGTACCGACAGTTATTCCATCGACGACCGCGCGGCCGAACAGAGTTACGTTGACCAGGGCGCGGCGCGAGATCTCGAGTACTACCGCGCCGCCGGCCGACTGGACCTGCCACTGTCGCCGTCGTCCACCCTGTCGTTGTTTGGACAAGCCGCTTACGAAGACATGGACCAGCCTCTCAGTTTTGGTGTAATCGACTGGCAGCTCGACAACCTCTCGGCCGAGGCGAGGCTGCTGTCGCGAGGTGACACCGATTCGCGCCTGCGGCGACTGGACGCCGGCGTTAAGCTGTCCAGGGCTCACCAGCTGCGCTCGCTATACCGCCCCAACGGCGGACTGCGTGGCGACCTGCGCAGCCGCTTCGTCGGCGAAGCCATCAACGCGGCTTTTTACGCCGACCAGTCCGTCCGCCTGGGCCAGCGCGTTGACCTCGACCTCGGGGCGCGCGTGCAGTACTCGCACCGCTCGCGCGAAGACCGACTGTCGGACGACTACGACGGCACCCACTACTGGTCGGCCTCGCCGTCGCTGGGACTCTCCTGGCACCCGCGCGAGAATCACCACGTCTACCTGTCGGCATCGCACAGCTACGAGCCGGCAGTGCTGCTCGAGATAACGTCGACCGGAAACCTCGAGAGCGATCTCGACACCCTGCGACCACAACGCGCCTGGCAGTTCGAAGCCGGCTGGCGCGGCCAGCAAGGCGAACGCCTGCGCTGGGACCTGGCCGTTTACGACAGCGAACTGCGCAACGAGATCATAAACATCAACACCACGCCCTTTCCCGGCGCCGGTTTCACGATACCAGGTTTCACCAACGTGTCGGCCTCCCGGCACCAGGGAATTGAGCTGGGCCTGGACCTGCTGCTGGCGCGGGGGATAGCCCAGCGCCGCGGAGGTGCTGGCGACGACAGCCTGGACCTGTCACTGACCCTGAACGCGGTGGAGTTTCACTACGTCGACGACCCGCTGTTCGGCGACAACGAGATGCCAGCCGTGCCGCCACGCTTCGGCGGCCTGGCCCTCGATTACCGCCACGAGGACGGCTGCTGGGCGCGCGCGGGCATGGAGTTTGTCAACGACTACTCGGCCAATGGCCTCGGCACGCAAGCGGTACCCGGCTGGGAACTGTACAGCCTCGCCGCTGGCTGGCAGCTGAACGAGCAGCTCGAAATCACGCTGGAAGTAGAAAACCTGCTCGACCGGCGCCACGTTTCCACCGTCGTGGCGGACAGCGACGACGACCACTACATTCAACCGGGTCAGCGGCGTACGTTGTCGGCCGGGCTACACTACCTCTGGTAGGAGAACATCCAGGCATGCAACGCTTAGTTGAAAAATCAATACTTGTTACCGGAGCCGCCTCGGGCATAGGCCGCGCCTCCGCCACCAGGCTGGCGGCAGAGGGAGCGAAGATACTGGCGAGCGACGTCGACGAGGCCGGGCTCGCGGCCACCTGCGAGAGCATAAGCGCGGACGGTGGAACAGCGTCGGCGATGATCTGCAACGTGGCCGATCCCGAGCAGGTGGACGCCTGCGTGGACGCGGCCGTGCAACGTCACGGCGGACTCGACGCGCTGTGCAACATAGCCGGCGTGCTGCACGCCGACATCGCCTCCGACGTCAGCCTTGAAACCTGGCAGCGCATGATTGACATCAATCTCACCGGTACCTTCCTCATGTGCCAGGCTGCGCTCCCCCACCTCGTCGAAACGAAGGGAGCTATCGTCAACACGGCGTCCATCGCCGGCCTGAGCGGGCAGCCGTTTTCCTTGGCCTACGCTGCATCAAAGGGCGGCGTACTGGCGCTGACTTACACCCTGGCGGTCGAGTACGGAAAGCGCGGCCTGAGAATAAACGCGATCTGCCCGGGCGACATCACTTCTGGCATGACCGAGAACTTCGTCTTTCCCGAGGGAGCTGACCTCAAGCTGCTCTACCGGGTGATGTCACTCACCGGGGCACGACCGCCCGAAGCCGTGGCAGGAGTGGTAGCCATGCTGGTGTCCGAAGACGGCATCCACATCAACGGAGAATACATACGCGTGGACGGTGGCACCCGTGCCTGAGCAGCGGCCGGTAGTAGTGGTCGGCGTCGGAGCCGCGCGTGGCCTGGGCGCAGCAATCTGCCGACGGGCGGCAGCGTCGGGGGCCACGGTTTACGCCGCCGGCCGAACCCTGGCGCGCCTCGAAGAACTGGCCGAAGACATTGCGGCCAGGGGCGGCCGAGCGGTCGCCGTGGCCACCGATACCACCCGGGAAGAACAGGTAGCAGCCCTGTTCGACCGCGTGCAGGCCGACGCGTCGTCACCGCCGGTGCTGGTTGCCTACAACGCCGGCAACGCCGTCATATCGCCTTTCGTAGACACCGAAACGGTGGTGTTCGAAAAAGCCTGGAAGGTCGGCTGCCTCGGCGGCTTTCTTGTCGGACGCGAGGCAGCGCGACGCATGCTTCCCGAGGGCGGCACCATCAGCTTTACCGGGGCGAGCGCTTCGCTGCGCGGCAGCGCGGCCTTCGGTGCCTTTGCCGCGGCCAAGGCCGGCCTGAGGATGGTGGCCCAGTCCATGGCCAGGGAGCTGGGCCCGAAAGGCTTGCACGTTGTCCACATGTTGGTCGACGGCGGCATAGCCGGCGAGCGCCTGCTCTCTCGTTTTCCTGACCTCGCAGAGCAGAAGGGTGAAAGTGGCATGCTCGATCCCGACGCCATCGCCGATGCACTGTGGAACGTACACCTGCAGCCACGCTCAGCGTGGACCCACGAGCTTGACCTGAGGCCTTGGAGCGAGAGTTTCTAAGCCCGGTAACCCAAAAAAGTTGGCTGCGAACATCCCGTAAAACCACGTGAAAAAGGGCCCCACGGGTAAAGCTCAAAACAGTCCATAGAAGTCAGCTCCCCTGTCGGCTAGCATGGGTGATCGTGGCTATTTCAAGTAAGGCTTCTGTACTCAACAGCGATTTCGCGCGCAGGCTGGCTCACATTGCCGAGCGCGGTACTACGCTCGCGATGCCGGGCCTGCGAACGGCCGGCTTCATGGCCCTGAGCTGGCGCGATCTCGCCGGCCTCGGTGGCCCCGGTGACGGTATGCCGCTGGTCAAGCCCAACCTGTCGATGGCAGTAAAGGTCGCCATAGACGAAACCGTCCGCGCGATGCTCGTACCCAATCTTCCCCTGCCCTCTGCCGCCGAACTGCACCGCGTGCGAGGTGAGTTTCAGCAGGCAGCCGAGTTGTACGAGTCACGTGGTTGGAGCGCCAATCCTGCTCTCTACCACCGCCAGCCACCGCCGATCACTTCGCCGCAGATTTTTCGCCGCAGGGTCCTGGGGCTCGACGTCGAGCACCTGCAATTTGACAGTGACTACCAGCCGCGCAGCGGTGAGCCGGGGGCCGACCGCTGGCTGGCCCGCAGCGCCAACCGCAAGGGACACGCCTGGCTGCTGCGCCACCACGACCGCCCGCGGCCGTGGCTGATGTGCATACACGGCTACCGAATGGGCCAGGCCTCGGCTGGGCTTGCGGCCTTCCACGCCCGCTACCTGCACGAAGAGCTCGGGCTGAACCTGGTCATGCCCGTACTGCCCCTGCACGGTCCGCGTGCCGGGCGCCATCGCAGCGGCGAGGGATTCATGGTCGCCGACTCCATGGACACGCTCTTCGCGGTATCGCAGGGCATCTGGGATCTGCGCCGCCTGCTGAGTTGGGTCCGGGGCCCCGGCGAAGCGGTGTCGACGGGCGCTTACGGTATATCGCTGGGCGGCTACCACGCCTCGCTGCTGAGTAGCCTCGACGGCGCCCTCGACTGCGTGATCGCCGGCATACCTGCCACCAGTTTTTCGGCACTGGCGCGTGAGCACCTGCCTAGCTCTGTGCGCACCTGGCTCGAGCGCGCGGGGGTCAACTGGACGATGATCGACAACCTCCAGAGAGTGATCTCACCCATGGCACTGCCCTGCCGGACGCCTCACCGCGGGCGACACATATTTGCAGGTGTGGCAGATCGACTGGTTTCTCGCGGACAGGTCAATGAGCTCTGGCACCACTGGGAACGCCCGAACCTGCACTGGTACCAGGGCACGCACTTGTCGTTCAACCTCGACCGTGGCGTGAACGACTTTATCGCCCACGCGCTGGACTCGACCGGCATGTCCCGCGCAGCCGCGGCACGTAACAACGAACACGCCAGCCGCGCCGCCTGACCGGTTCAGTCGGCTATCTCTATCCAGGCAGGAACCCTGGGCGCCGAGTCGCCACCAAGGTCGAGGCTCCAGCGTCGTCCGCCTTCGCCGTCAGCGCCACCGTTCTCAACAAAGCCGTGAGCCTCGTAGACACCGGAGGCCGGTGCGTTTTTTTTCGTGGGTAAAAAATCGCCGACCAGTGTCCCGGCACTGGCAGCGCGGGCCTCGTCGGCAATCAGCGCCAGGATGGCGGTCTCGACCGTGCGGCCTATGACCCGACAGCTCATGAGAAAACTATCCAGCTCCCATGCCTGGGAGCCCTTGCGCGCGATAACGACCGAGACAATGCCACTGTCGCCAAAACGATCCACCAGCGAGTAAGCCCGTACGACGGTAGCATCGTCAGTCAACAACAGCGCGGTCTCGGCTTCGCTGTAACGCCGCGTTGTCATGTTGAACTGGTTGGTCTTCTGCGTGAGCTGGGCCACCCGAGCCAGTTCGCCCTCGCCCACTTCGTGCACGCGCAGGCGCATGTTGAGAGAGCGGTAGAAATCGTCGAGCGAGTGGCTGCTGCCGCGCAGGGTTTTACGCTCGCCCTCGGCTCGGTAGAGTTCACCGCGGCGTGAATCTTCGGCGCTGAACGACAGGGACTCGAAATAGCCCCGACGCGAGAGCAGGCCCGGCAGTTCGGCGGGGTCGGCCGGAACCTGCACTGTGCTCACTCCCGGAAAGCGCGATCCGACGACCTCCAGCTCGTGCGGACTGTCGTCCACGAACACGAAGCTGTCCAGTCCCAGCGACAGCTCATCGGCCAGTTCCTCGGTGTTACTCGCCTTGTCCTGCCAGTTGATCCTGCTGGCGGCAAAATCATCCCACCCCAGCAACATGTGCGGGTGCGAAGCAAAGAGCCCACGCACTTCGTCTTCATTGTTCTTGCTGTTGAGCACCAGGAGCACGCCACGGGCCGCCAGCCCCTTGAGCTCCTGCTGAAAAGCCACGAAAGCGTTGCCCGGGTAGTCGGGGCCCAGCTCAACACCGTCGGCGCCGTCTTCGCCCAGTACACCACCCCACAGCGTGTTGTCGAGATCGAGCATCACGACCTTGGCCGTTCTGCCGGCCAGCGCTCGCAGGTAAGCGGCGTACTCGCGCGACAGCTCGAGCAAGGCGGCCGGCCCGTGCGGCGCCTTCGCCGAGTACCAGTGACGGGGTTGAAACCAGGCCGCGCCCGCGCGCCGAGCCACGCGCTCGGTGTCGACCAGGTGCAACGCCGGTCTCGACTCGGCGCATTGACGAAGCACTGCGTTGAAGTGCTCAACTCGCGCCCGCAGGCCCCCGGGCTGTTCGTAGTCGATCACACCCATGGGCACCGACGCCGGGCAATCAAAGGTGTGGGCCAGTACCGTGCTGCCCTGGTAGCCGTCGGCAAGCCCGTCCAGCAAAGCAGCGAGACGGGTCTCGAGCACGCTGTCTTCGTCGCCGCGACCGCCGACCCCGGACAGGCCCGGCAGCAAGTCTTCAAGTCGCCAGGCCAGTATCACGGCGTCGGGTTCAAACGCTTCGAGTCCACTACCCGGCTTCAGCACCTCCTGCTCCAGCTGGCCAAAGCCGCCGAAGTAGAACTCCACGGCCACCCCGTGGGCCAGCGCGAGCGCGCGCAGAAGCTCGCGCAGGGGCTCGACGGTGTAAGTAGAAAGAAACGCGACCTTCAAGGTCACTGCGTCAACTGAAGTCTCGGCCATCCGGTCGGCCAACCAGCGGTACTCGTGGGCAGGCGCTCCTGCAAAACAACGTTCAACGAGCAGGCGATGGGCCGCAGCCTTGTCACCTTCGGCCAGGAGGGCCTGCACGCTTTCTTTCAAGGTCCTGGAATCGTCGCTGCCTGCCATGGGAGAAACAGCCGCGCGGGCGACCTCATTGACAATAGAGACAGCTTTGCCCGCTAGTCAAGACAGCACCGGGCCCACGCAGCCCACGGGCGCAAAAAAAGCGCTCAGCGCAAACCGTCTGAAACAGCGCAGAGCCCGCCAAAGGCCAGTCGCAGGCTGGTGCTGGGGAGGGCATCGCCACCGTCAAGACTCAAGCGAGCGCTTATTTTCCAGACCGCTTTCCTGCGGCCCCGGTCCGTCAGCTTGACCCTGGCAGCTAGACCGTGGGCGCTTCCCTTCCAACTGTAACGCCCGCGCCCCGGACGCGAGCGATCCCAACCAGGGTCGCCGCTGGGAATAAACAAGCCCTGGCCCTGCAGGCCGCCGAGCTCGACCAGAGATAGATCGAGCCTGGGGTCGGCGCTGGTAAAGTCGCCAAAGTAATCCAGGAGCTGTCCCTTGAGGACAAGCCTCCCGTTACGGGCAACGAGCTTGCGAACCTCGAAGAGATTGGCCAAGCAAGCCTGGGGACAGGCGCAGGACGAGTCACACTGCCCTGGGCAGGCCTGGTCGTCGGCCTGGTCACAATCTTCACCGTACTCGCGCAGTCCATCGCCGCAGGACGATGCCGGGCTGGGCAGCGACACCGCCAACAGTTGGTACTCGGCAGCTCCCTTCGCAGAGGCCACCATCGCGTACCAGTCACCGGTGAGGGGTTCAGCGACCGAGCAGTGGCCAAACGGGCCGCCACCAATGCTGCGGCAGTCGAAGTCGTCCTCGCTGGCCGGCGAGCCTGCGCGCAGGTAAAGGTCCAGGTCGCTGCGACTGTCGTCGATGGAATTGAGGGTTGCTGACACGGCGGAGGAACCGGCAGGCACGGTAAACTGGTATTGGTCCTGGTCCTTCTTGTCCGCGAGGGCATCGGCAAAGCCCACGTTGGCCGATGCGTCAAAAATCAGGGCTGCCTGTTGTTCGGCTCCTTCGCAGCCGGCGGCCTCATCAACAACACTGTTCACCCAGTCAGTCCAAGCGGCGACGCTGGTGTCAAAGCTGTGATCACCTGGACCGCAGTCGAGCTGGGTGCCACCCGAGGTCACACCTGCCAGCCTCGGGCCATCGCCCTGGTCAACGAACAGCGGGCCGCCTGAATCGCCGTGACAGGTATTCGAAGCGCTGCCGTCAAAGTTCCAACAGACGTTGCCATTGTCGTCGCCTAACTCGCAGCCAACCGTGGTGACGTCTCCCATCCGCTTGATGCCGAAATCAGAAGCCGCGCCGTCGCTGCGACCATAGCCCACCACCACTGCCGCGCTGCCTACCGCCGGCGTGACGCCGACCATCGCGGCCGGCACAATGCCTTCTACCGGGCGATCCAGGGTCACCACCGCGAGATCGCCAACGGGGTAGCTGTAGCCCGGGTTCACCCGAACAGATTCGGCCCGGTACACGCCTGCGCCCTGCAGGTAGACCGAGTACAGGCCCTTGTAAGGTGCGCCAGCCCCCTGGCACAACTCACCGCCCCAAGGGCAGACGCAGTGGGCGGCGGTCAGAAAACTGCGACAGCCGATAAGCGTGCCACTGCAGGTCATACCCGAGTTCCAAGGGTTGCTGCCGTGCAACAACATACCCACCTCGGGGTAGTCGAAAGTGGCCACCCCGTTGACCACGCTTGCCGGGGCAGGAGCAGGAGAAAAACCGAGGACTGGCGCCAGGGCCAACAATAAAAAGCCCACGCACGCAACCTTTGCGACCTTGTAACGACTCGACCCCACTCAGCACTCCGAGCGCCGACCGTCTCATAGAAAGACAGTCCAGCCGGAGCCGGGCGTTTAGCAGATTGCCCCCTGCCAAGCCAAGCCCGGCAAAGCGATTTTGCAGACATGCGAGAAAACACGCACTTACGCGTAGGGTCGAGAAGGGAGTGTGAGGCTACGAAGGTATAAAACCGACCGGGGCAGAAGATTTTGAAATGCTTTACAGTTGAGGTTCTACGACAGCCGAAGCCAACAGCGGCTCGCGCCAGGGGCGGGCCACGAACAAGCCGTCGGTGGCGCTCGAGAACCTCAGCACCGTGGCGCCGGCCACACCCACCCTGCTGTTTTCGTCAAAGGACAAGGGCGGCAGTAAGCCGGTATCAAACCCGCGCAGGCCGGTGAGGGCCGCCATGAAACGGGGCGGGGTAAGACGGCGGCCGGATCTCAGCAGCCCTTCTTTCAGCAACAGGCCTCCAGCCCAGGCCGAGAGTTGAAACGAGCGGTAGCGGCCCGCGATTCCTTCTCTTTCCATCACCGCGAGGAACTCCCTGCTACGGCCGGCGTCGAGATCGGGCACCCCGGAGGGCGAAACCAGGCGCAGCCCGGCGAGCAAAGTCGGTGGCAGGCCCACCAGCCCCGGGGACAGCCTTTCGGCCGGTCCCAGCAGAAGCGGGTGCCAGTCTTCAGCGGCGGCCAGGCGCAGAAACTCTGCCGCTCGCTCTCCATCGGCAAAGAAAAATACAGCCGAGGGTCGTTGGCCCGCTGTTCCGGTTGCGACGAGCTCAGCCACGACGGCCTCGACGCCTCCGGCAGCTGCCAGCTGGAGACTTGCCGACAGCGGCTGGTCGTAGTCGGACAGTTGGCTTTCTACACCCAGCTTACCCGCCAGCCCCTCGGGCCCGGCGTCGTGCAGCAGCACTGCGCCCCCGCCCAGGCCGGGTAGCTCGGCCACGAGATGATCGACCAACACCCTGGCCTGGTCGGCCACGGAGCTAAAAATAAAAAAAGTGTTTCGGGCGGCGCCGTAGCCGTCACTGGCAGGCACCGCCAGCGGCGCGACCAACGGCACGCCTGCTTGTTCAAGCGTGGCCAACGCAGCGGCCCCAAGGCCCATGCCCGATAAAAGGCAGAACGGGCGTTCGCCCGCCAGCACCTGGTCCACCGCGGCAACGCCACCGGCATCGACCGATGGATCGTAGTGCTTGAGCTCCAACAGCAGGCGCCGACCGTAGGCCCCGCCCTGTTCGTTGCTGTATTCTTCGAAGGCCGCGAGTACACGCCCAACCTCGCGGGCCGGGGCGGCCAACGGTCCTGCGGAGGGCAGCAACGCGACTACCCTCACCGACTCTTCTTCTACCCCTGCTACGGGCTCGCGCCCCAGGTGGCGCATGTAGGCCAGCAGGTCGGCCATGTCGTCGTCGTTGATGCGGTAGCGAGGCATGGCCGGGTGAAGGCTGTTGCCACCTGGGTCGAGACCCGACCTGATCGCCCTTGCCAACCCCTCGCTGTCGTATGCCGGCCGCTGCCTGCCGAAATCCCTGGCGGCATCGGCCACGAACGCCAGGCGCGACGGCCTTATGTCGGCAGTGGTGACGCCACCTTCAATGACACCCGCACCGTCGTGGCCGTGGCAGTTCACGCAGGGAAACTGGGCCGCATCAACTTCGAGGCCCGGCCCCGCCAGCACTGCCTTCACCTGGCCCGTGGCCCTGCCCTGCTCGTAAAGGGACTTACCGCGCTGCTCCTGTTCGCCCCAGCCAGCCACAGCCGGATCGGCTAGCAGGGCAACCAGCACCCCGACCAAGGCCGCCACGGCCAGTAACCGCGCTGGCAGTGCAGTCGTCACCCTGTCAGCCATCTTCTATATCGACCGCGAGCAGTTTTCGTACTTCGCCCGCCAGCGTTGCCACCGAAGCGCTCGGGCGCATTTTTACCCAGTGCTCGCGGCTCACATTGCCGAGCAGGAACAAGGGCGAGTGCGCCTCGACAAGACTATTGTAAGCACCGAGCCTGCGCGTTACCTGGTCGAGGCTCTCTTGTTCACCGGTAAGAAAAAACCAACCGTCGCCGACATCGTAACGGTCAGCAAATTCAAGCAACTTCGCCGGTGTGTCGTTGTCCGGGTCTACCGAGATCGATACGAAGCGCACCGTCTTCCCCATTTCTCCACCGAGCTCCTTGTAGAGTTCGGACATCTTGGCCGTCTGTACCGGGCATGTCCCTGGGCAACGGGTAAAGATGAAGTTAACGACCACTACCTGGTCCTTGAGAACATCGGTGTAGAATTTCAGCTCTCGACCGCGTTGGTCAAGCAAGATGGATTCAGTGAACCAGCTTCGTGCGGCCTCGTTTCCATCCCGGTCGGCAGTGACAGGGACGGTAGCAGCTTGAGTATCGGCGGCAGCGGCGGCACGGGTTACCGCAAGCAACAGGAAGCACAGCAGGGCCGTCACGCTCACCGTTGCTGAACTGATGGTCAAAAATTTAATGGCCGAGCATTTCATCGCTGGTTTTCTTCCGCCGGCTCCGCGGCAACCGCTCCCGGCCTGGCAATCCGTGCGGCCGCGAGCTCATCCACGCGCGCCAGTACGTCTACCGGGCGCGGAAAACCGTAAAAGCGTGTCCAACCGCCCCTGCGGCCGTCTCCCACCAGGATCATCGCCGGGTGCGATTCGACCTCGCTCGAGTACGCACCCAGGCCGACCAGGGCCCTGTCGACGTCGGCCTTCTCGCCCGTGAGCCAGGTCCAGCCCTCTCGCGCCCCGTAGCGAGCGGCGGTTTCCGCCAACCTCGCAGGCACATCGGTGACCGGGTCTATGCTCAGGCTCAACAGCTTGACCTCGTTGCCCAGGCGATCACCCAGCTCCTTCTGCAGGCCTGCAAAAATTGCAGACTGCATGGGACACACCGACGGACAGGTAGTAAAAATGAAATTCATTACCACGATCTGCTCTCCGACCAGGTCGCCGACCAGCATCATGCGATTGCCATCCTGGTCGAGCAGCGGGACGTCGATAAGCCTGACGTCGGGAGCGTCGTTTCCCACTGCGCCCACGCCCGCGGCGGTTGCCGCCCGTACCAAGAACGGACAAGCAAGCATCGCAGCCGATAGCAGCACTGTGAACAAGCCTTGTTTCATCTCGCCGCTCC
Source organism: Pseudomonadota bacterium (assembly GCA_014382245.1). Lineage (GTDB taxonomy): Bacteria > Desulfobacterota > Binatia > UBA1149 > UBA1149 > UBA1149. Next base: position 12,178 of record JACNKC010000033.1, read on the forward strand.
CTGCGACACATCGGCATAGTCCCTTCCAGCATCGCCGAAAGCGATACCCAGCGAGCGTGCCTCCACCTGCACCAGGTAACGGCCGCCGCGCGGAAAGGTAACGCCGGCCTCGTACACACCGTCTTCTACTTCCCTGGTCCATGACCGCGCGCTCCAGTTCTCGCCCGCGCGAAAGGCTATCAACCTCAGGTCGTCGAGACCGGTCAGGGGTCGGCCATCTCGACCGTCGACCACCTGGTAGCGCAGGGTCACCTCGTCACCCGGGGCGAGATCCTCGCCCACGAACAGCCCGCGGAACAACGGCTTCACCGCTTCCCCCTGGCCGGGCTCTCCCGCGACCTCGAACTCAAAACAGGTCACTACCCGTGGGCTGGCCAGCACGAAGGGGACGTCGTACACCCCGGGTTCGTCCAGGCGGGTAACCGTCTCGTAGACGCCCGAGTTGCCGCGCTCCCGCAGCGAGCGGTCGTAGAGAATCACGCCCAGCGGGTTAGACGCCCAGGTCTTGAACGAACCCATCGGAGACATCATTCCGTCGGTGTAAAAATAGATGACCTTCTCGACCGGGTTGGCCACCACGGCGCCGCCCTCATCGGGCAGAACGTCCATGGGCAACAGGCCCGGGCGCGCCAGTCTTCCCTCGGGTCGCTCAACTCCCATGGGGATGATCAGCACCGGTGCAGCTTCAGCATCCGCAAGCGCAGAGAGCTTTACCAGCGACAGGTTGGAGCTGTCGGCGTGGTAGACGTAGGCGAAGATCGAGCTGAAAAGAACGTGGCTGGGTTTTTCCTCGAGCGCTACCCTGCGCGACAGCCTCGCGGCTGCGGTATCGATGATGTCAACGGCCCGCGCCTCGGGGTTGACCACGAATACCCAGCGCCCCTGCGGATCGGCTTCAAGCGTCGTAGCGCCCTCGGCGACATCGATCTCCACGGCGGCCCGGCCCTCGCGAGGGTAAGCAACCGTAACCGTGTTGCGCGAAGGGTTGAGCAGGTAAAAAGCGCCGGCCAGCTCCGCCCAGGCGACCTGAAGTGAGCCTTCGCCCACTTCAAGAGAAGACACGACTTTCATGCTCCCCGTATCGATCACCGACACGCGGCCGGCACCCCCCGCTGACACGATCACGTAGCGCCCCTGTTCGTCGAAGGCAAAATCTATCGGGCCTCGCCCCACTTCGATCGAACGAAGTTGTCCCTGGCCGCTTGGGGCCAACACGCTGACGGTACCCGAATCGTCGTTTCCCACCCACACAAAACGACCGTCGGGTTGTACTTCTACCGACCGCGGCGCGTTGCCCACTGCCAGGTAGGCAGCGACTCGTCGGCCCTTCACGTCAACAACGGCCACCTTGTTATCGTCGGGCAAGGTCACCCAGGCCAGCGCCGTGTTGGGGTCAAAATCCCATGCGTGCGCCTCGCCGTCCAGGATAATGTGAGCCTTCTGGTTTGAAGTGTTCAGGCTGACCATGGGGTTGAGAATAGAAACAGAATTGTCAGCGTTCAGCGTGAGGATGTAGTAGCCGTTGAGGTCGTCGTCGGCGTGCGTGACACCGAACTGTCCCATGCCCCGTATCAGGTTTTCGCACTCCTGCTGCGACGGGGCGGGAGCGCCTTTCTCGCGCGGGCTGAGCCAGGCAGCCGGGTGCAGCTGCGACAGTCCGAAACCCGAATCGGGATCAGACAGTCTGAACTTGACCAACAGATCGCCGCCCGCCCTGATTGCCTGGCCTGCCTCCGGATCGAGGTTGTGTACCGAGAATTCAACGCCCGCGGGCTTGGAATCGGCGGCATCCACCGGCACCGGGCAGCCGAAAACCATCGCCAGCGGCAACAGGATCGCCACCGACAATCCGACCTTTCGTTCGTATTTAAGAAACCCCCGCAAGCTGTAACCCCTTATAAAAAGTTACCCTGTCGGGGGAGTTCAACAAGCCCCCGAACGGGGAAACAGCAGCCCGTACCCCCCGTTCGGGGGGCAGAACAAATTAATCCGGCAGCGACCGGGGCAGTTGCCGGGCTATAGCCGTCAGTCGACTTCCAGCCGGCCCCAGAGGCCACCCGCCCGACCGTGCCCCGTGCCGTCGTGATAGAGCCATGTGCCGGCGCGCGCGCCGCCTTCGAGGTCCATGGTACGGGCCACGAAGGGGGCTATAACGCTCGCTCCCCCGCTGCCCCGCATCGGCTGGCGGTTGTCCGGATAGTCGTGCCCCTGCACGAGGAAGGTGTGCTGCAGGGGACCGCCGGAGGGCTGCAGTACGTGGAAACGAACCTTCTGCCCGTCAGATGCCCTGAACAACGGTGTCTCGATGGGCCCGCTGAAGAAGTCGGCCGGGAACGCCACGTCGTTCAGATCAATGGTCGTGGGTGCACCCAGGCGCGCCCAGAAATTCTCGGTTCGGTAATTGAACGCTTTCTCGGCCTGGTCAACGTCGGCGTCGGGAATCCTTCCCAGGCCCGTGAACAAGTCCAGGTCTTCCTGGTAGAGAACTACGAACTCGCGAAAGGTTTCACCATCAGCCGTGGTCACGTCTACCGCTGTTCCCGACGAAGCCGCCGTGCCGGTCACGGTGTCGGCCCAGCTGGCACCGGCTTCCTCTATTACCAACGCGCCGAGCAAGCCCTGCCGAGCATCGACCAGGAAGTCGCCGTAGGAACGCAGGTTGCCCGGGCCCAGCTCGTCAGCTTCGGAATGTCCGTGCCACGTATAGCCGGCGAACCAGCGGTAGTTGATAGTCTCACCGGGCATAGCGGTCTGGAGAAAGTTCAAGCCCACGTTGGCACCGTCCGAGTAGCGTACGTCGTAGGACACGCGCTGCGGATGCATCGATACCTCGGTGTCTGGCATGTGGTTAGTCAACAACACCGTGATGCAGTCGCCTGAGTTTGCCCTGAGCACCAGCGGCTCGACGGCCTTGGTACCCGCCGCCAGTGCGGCCCGGTCCTCGGCCAGCAAGAAGATACGCGCGTTGGGGTCGTAAATGTCCTCGCGCTGGTTGTACACCAGCCTGCCGCCGGGCAGCAGATCGGCGGCCCGCCAGGCTTCGACCTCGAACAGGCGCGCGGGTGAATCCTCCAGGCAGTCGTCGCGCTCACCGGCAGCCGAGGCGGCCAGTTGCGCCAACCTGAGCTCAGAGTCGCTGGCATCAAAAGAAAGCCCGTCAGCAAACACGCGAATGAGTCCCCAGCTTCCGTCGTTCAAATGGTCATTGGCACCGAAATGGTACAGGTAATCGGCCACGCCGCCGCCCGTCACCGGCGGAGCCACGCCCAGGTCGCACTCGAAGTGTTCGGATATACCGATGGGTTGGCCCTGGATCATCGGGGACTCAGATTCGTCTATGTGCTCGGGCCACAAACTGCCGTGAACGTTGAAGCTGTGCTGGGCCTGCTGTGCGCCCTGTATAAGCCGCACCTGCATTCGTTCGCCCTCGCGGGCCTTGAATATCTCGGTAAAGGGGTCGCCGTTTACCCAGGAGCTGAAGACGTCCGAGGGCGCGCCGTTACCCTCTCCCAGCAGCGGCAAATCGGCGTCGGGGTGAGGGCCACCGCGGCCGACAAAAGGTTCGTTGCGGTAGTTGACCACGTCTGTTCCACCTTTCCTCGATATGGCCTCTGGCTGGGCCGGCGCGCCTATGGGCACACCCAGGGGCGTATAAAGAAGTGCAAGATCGGCCACCGCCATCATAAACTCACGGTGGTCCATATTCATGCACCATTCTTCTTCAGGGCAGTCGGCGTCCGAGTTGCAGGGCAACGGTTCAACGGCTACCGCCTCCCCGCTCACCGTGCAGGTCCTGCTGTCCGCGGCAACTATGTATGCCTGCGTACCCACACCGCGGGCGGGGTCGAGTGGCAGCGAAAGATCATCGGTCAGGTCGGGCGTGAGCCACTGCGAACCGGCAGGTTCTATGGTGAGCGCGTTGTAAAAACCGTGCTGCTGGCCGGTGGACGGAAAAAAGTGATCGTGGGTGAACACAGTCCTTATGCTGCGGTCCTGGCCATGCTTATTGAGCAAGGGGTCTGCCCACCACCTCTGCGTGGTGGTCTGAAAGCCACCGTCGGCCGTCAGCGTCGTGGGCAACCCCGAGGTTGCGCCGTCGCCCCACACGTTGACGGGGTTGCCCGCCGCGTCGTATGCCGAGGTGGCCGACCCGCCGAGCGCATTGCTGGCCGCCGTCCATTCAGCAATGGCTTCAGCAGAGTAAGTACCGTCTTCGTAGTTCCAGCCGTTGCCCGAGCCATCGGAGCTTGTCACATCGAACTTGACAAGGTGGATGTGCTGGCCGACCACATCAGCGGGCGTCCTCACCTGGAAATCATCCAGGTCAAACTCCTTGGGCGCGCGGTTGGTGTGCTTGAACGTGATGCACTCACCCGAGTTGGCCCTGAAGAAAAACGGATCTGCCGTAGTCGACTGCCCCTCGTAAAGAGAAACGTCTGAGTCGAGCACGTTTATGCGCCCCTGTGGGTCGTGCCAGCCGGCCGCGTTGGCCAACAGGTCGAGCTCTATGTACGACACGTGGTAAGTGCGGTGGGCCGTGGTGCAGTCTTCACAACGCAATGAGCACTCGGGATCCCAGGGTTTACCCATGCAACCGTCCATGCAGGCTGCTTGGTACTCGCCCTGCTGGGCGCTGCCGCAAAGGGGCGGACAGGGCTCAGCGTAAGGTGCACCGGCGGTGGAGGGTAAGCCGTTCAGTTCAAAGAAAGCTGCATCACCCTCGGGGGTGGTGGTAGTCATGCCGGGGCTGGCGTGAAAAGCCATCGCGGCCTGCTCAAGCGCCGTTCCCTCCTGGGGCAGCACCTGTATGTTGGCGACCTGCACCTCAACGTGGAAGTCAAAACTGGCAGCCCCCGCACCGGTGCTTCGCTGGCCGCCGTCAGTAAACACGTGTCGCGGCAGTCCGCCGTCGCTGGCCACGTCGAACGGTGCTTGTGGCGCCCGGTGGCCTGCGACCTGCGCCATGTAGAAAGGATACCCGGGCAACGCGTTCGGCCCGTAGCTGGGCTCGGGGGCCATCGCGTAGTCGGGCATTGGAACAAGCGCGGGTATGGGCGTGCCGCCAACCGTCACCCCGGTGAGCGGGTTTGTTCCCGGTCCCAGTTCTCCGTCCATCAGGCGACGGGTTCCATCCTCCAGTACATCGTGTGCTCTCCACAGCTCCCACATGCCCTGGGCAAAATGCGGGTAGAGGTGACAGTGAAAAATTGAATCCCCGACGACCTTGTTGCGGTTGCCCGCGCCACCGTACTGGATCTCGTAGGTAAAATTACTCATCGGGGCGATAGTCTGCGAATCGAGATATACCGAGTTGTCGTCGGTGCCCTCACCCGAGTTGGCCAGCCACTGGTGAGCGTGCAGGTGAAAGATATGCGTATATCTTGGACCCGCGTGCAGGTTGCGGAATTTTACGTTGTCGTTGATGTAACTGTGGTGAACGTTGGAGGGATCATCCTCGAAAACATTTAGCAGGGCCGGGTCACCGCTCACGGCTGATTCGAGGAAGAACTCTTCGTAGGGGCACTCCAGGCAATTTGCAGCCGGCCCCTCACCCAGGCGGTTGGCCAGCAGGCGCGAGCCCAGGCCCTCGGAGCCATAATTGATGGCAAAAGAATCGCTCACCGGCTTGAGTACATCGTTATCAAGTTGGGGATATCCCTGGGTGAGCTCGATCTCGTCGTGAAAGATTACAGAGAACTCCCTGAAGGTGGCCTCGGAGGTCGACTGCACGTTATCTGCTGCTTGATCGTAGGCGATGATCGCGTTGAGATCCGAGTGCACCAGTTCACCAGCGTCGTTGAGCATGCGCAGCACCGGCACTCCGGCCAGGTCTACCGCGTCATAGTTAAACAGCGCCGGTGCTTCGGCCTGGGACCGCACCGTCGCCCACTCTGCCGCTGTCACCTGGCTGCGATACCAGCTGCTGTTCTCGGGCTCGACGTTGAAAGCCCCGAAAAGTCCGAGCGAAAGCTGGCCACCGTCGCCACCACCGCCAGCCGGTCCAGCAAGGCTGTAGAACAACTTTGTGCCCTCGTGCCCGGCCTTCCACCAGTAGTCGGTAGACTGCCCCGGTTCGATTCCCTCGAGCCCGGTCACGACCGGGTCGTGGGTGTCGCCCAGCACGCGCGTGCCGTTGACCATCATCGAAGCCAGCCTCGTGGTCGTTCCCTTGTTGGTGGGCCTGGCCGGTGCCAGCAGGTTTGTAAAGTGGACCTGCAGAACATCCCCCTCGTTGGCCCTGAGCACCAGCGGGCGCGGGCGCTTGCCTGGCCTCAGCATTACCTGGCCTGGCATTCCACCCTGCCCTATGGGGTTACCGGCCAGGTCGACCACGTCGCGCCGGAGCGCAAAAATCATCCCCGCGGCCTGGTGGCTGCCCCAGCGGTTGTAAGTAAGCACCTGGTCCAGTGCCACCACGTCGGCTGAAATTACACGCTGTGGTTCACAGCCCGCGCTGCAAGAGTCGGTGTCGCTGTTGTTGCCGTCGTCGCACTCTTCCTCGCCGATAAAAAGAAATCCGTCGCCGCAACTCGCCGCCGCGCAGCTGTCAAGACAGGCGTCGCCGTTGTCCGCGTTGCCGTCGTCGCAGGCTTCCTGGCCCGCAAACACAAAGCCGTCGCCGCAAGTGGCAACCGAGCAATCCACCAGGCAGGCATCAGCGTTTGATGAGTTGCCATCGTCGCAGGCTTCCTGCCCCGCGAAGACGAAACCATCGCCGCAGCTGGCCGAGGCACAGTTATTGAGACAGGCATCGGCGTTGCTGTTGTTAGCGTCGTCGCAGGCCTCGCCGGCAGTGGCGTTGGTGGTGCCGTCGCCACAAACAGCCACCGTGCAATCCCCGTCGCAGAAGCCAGATTCTCCCGCCGCGTCGCACTGCTCGCCCGCGCTGCTGTTGACCTTGCCGTCACCACACACCGAGACGCTGCAGTCCAGGTTGCACGAAGCGCTTTCGCCTGCCGTGTCGCAGGTCTCGCCTGCCGTGGCGTTCGTTGTTCCGTCACCGCAGGAGGCAAGGCTGCAGTCGAGATCACAAGTCACGCTCTCGCCCGCCGTGTCGCAAGCCTCGCCGGCCGTGGTGTTCGTCGTACCGTCACCGCAGAACGCAAGGCTGCAATCGAGATCGCAGGCCGCGCTCTCACCCGCCGCGTCGCAGGCCTCACCCGCCGCCGCGTTGGCCTTGCCGTCGCCGCACACCGAGACGCTGCAGTCCAGGTTGCACGAAGCGCTCTCGCCGGCCGTATCGCAATCTTCTACTCCAGCCCAGGCATGACCGTCGCCGCAGGACGCATCGACACAGGAGCCGAGGCAGGAGTCGGTGTCGTCGGCGTTACCGTCATCGCATTGCTCGCTGCTATCGGATACCCCGTCACCACAGCTCGGCAGTTCGCAACCGGAGCGGCAAGCGTCGGCCGCGGTATCAGAATTGGCCGACCCATCATCGCACTGCTCGTTGCCGACAAAAACAAAACCGTCGCCGCAGGTCGCCGCAGCGCAACTGTCCAGGCAGGCGTCACCGTTGTCGGCGTTGGCGTCGTCGCAGTCTTCCATACCCGTCCAGGTAAAGCCGTCGCCGCAGGCCGCCGCAACGCAGCTGTCAAGGCAGGAATCGTTGTTGTCGGTATTGGCGTCATCGCAGTCTTCCAGGCCCGCCCAGGTAAAACCGTCACCGCAGGAGGCCGGGGAACAATCGTTGAGACAGGCGTCGTTGTTATCCGCGTTGCCGTCATCACAGGATTCGCCGGCCGTTGTATTGGTCGTGCCGTCACCGCAGGAGGCCACAGTGCAATCGCTGTTGCAGCTAGCCGATTCACCCGAATCGTCGCAGGTCTCGCCGGCCGAGGCATTTACGGTCCCGTCACCGCAGGCAGCCAGGCTGCAGTCGCTGTCGCAGCTGGCCGATTCACCCGAATCGTCACATTCTTCGCCGCTGTCTACTGTCCCGTCACCGCAGACCGCGGGGGTGCAATCGCTGCGACAGGCGTCGGCTTCTGTATCGGAGTTGGCATCACCGTTGTCGCAGCTCTCCTGTCCGGCCCATACAAAACCGTCGCCACAGCTCGCCGCGCGACAGTCGCCCAGGCAGGCGTCGCTGCTATCGTCGTTACCGTCATCGCAACTTTCGTCGAGCCTGTTGTCCATGCCGTCGCCGCAACGCGGTACCACCACCTGCAAATCAATGCTCCGCCTGGCTGCCGCGTCGTACATGCACAGCAGGCAATCGAGCATGTCATTGTTTTCACCGGCCACATCCCAATCGCTCACCACAAAGTCGCAGGCCTCGCCGAAACCCGGACAGGTGGAGGGGTATCCGACAGCCGCGTAGTCGATCTGTGAGCACTTACCGGTCATCGAACGACGTGCCTTGGTTGCATAGCCCGCCAACTGCCCCTCTACGCTCGCCGGCCTGTCGAGAAGGCACGAGGTCGACATGTCGTCCCGCTGGCATCGTTGCAGTGCCTTGGCCGCTTTCTTCAGCAGCTTGTCCCCGCCGGCAGCCAGCTTGGCGCTACAGGCAGCAATCGGGTCGGAAGGAAGCTTAGCGGGGCCCCGTTCTTCGTCGGTAGCCAGCGCCGCCACGGGAACGGTCAGCATCAGCAACGCATAGAGCAGTCCTGTCGTCGCTGCCGCACAGGGCGTTGCAATAAATCTGGTAAAAGTTTTCATCGCCAGCACTCACCGTCCCTGCTCATCAGAAACAATCACCTCCGGGCGAAGCGACGTTGTAGCTGGTGGCGGTCAAACATTCGGCCAGGTGAGAATGAATACACCCCAGGCACTCGAGCAGGTCATTGTCTTCCCCCTGAACATCGAGGCCCGAGAGTTCGAAATCACAGTACCCGGCCTTCGCGATACCGGGGCAGCTGGAACCGTATCCAAGATCGTAGCGGACCTCTTCAGCGGACGCCCAGGTAGAGCATTTTTTCAGGACGTGTTTGTTCGCGCGTGACTGGGCCTTGGCCACCGCGGCCACCACGCGAGCGTCACCGGCAGTACTACCAATGCAGGCAGGCGCCGAGCCCCCCTTGTCTATGCAGCGGCGAGAGGCCTTCGTGTACTTGGAGGTGTACCTGGACTCGGCCTTCGCTATTGCCAACTTGCACTTGTCCAGGCCAGACGACGCGGCAACTGCCGGTCCGGCGCCCGCAACGGCCGTGCAAACCACGACCGCCGCAAGCCCAGCCAGCGCTCTCTTCGCGAAACCAGGCGACAGGACACTCTCCATCAGTTCGTACTCCTGGCCTTGAACTGCCCATCGGTGTTCCTGGAAGCCGAGGAGTAATCAGCCTGCCAGCAACTACCGGGCCCGGCTATGACCTGCATGGTTGCCTTGCTGTCCATCGACAGGGGCAGCGAGCCCATTCCCAGCCGCGTGCCAGCGCCCTTGACACTGACCTTGGCCTTGGCATCGGCGCCGGGCTTGATGCTTATGCCCGTTATACCGTCGCTGCCCGCACCCGAACGATCTTTGAACTTGATGACCCTGCTCGTCTCTGTCCAACAAGCCTTGCCCGCGCAGCTACCACCCGCGGGCACCAGCTGGCCCATCATAAGCGAGGCCTGCCCGGCCACTTCGTCGTAGAAGCAAACGGCAAGGCCTTCACCGCTACCACCCGCGAGGTCACCAAAGTCGGCGGCCGTGGTCGCAGACCCGCTGGCCCATTTCCACTTCAGGCGATCCTTGGCCGTCACAAGCGCATTCTTTTTGAGCGCCAACTTGGCCTTGCCAATTTTGAGCGGCAGCCGGCAGCCCTCCATCGGTTGTGCGGGGCACTGCAATCCACTGCCCACGCACTGGCCGGCAACGCACTGGTCTACCGGGGTGAGTGGATCACCGTCATCGCAGGTGGCGGTGTTGTTAGAGTAAGCGCAGCCGCTCGCACTATCGCAGCTGTCGTCTGTGCAGGCGTTGCCATCGTCGCAATCCGGCGCGCCCCCACCCACGCAGCTACCCGCCGCGCAAGTGTCGGCCGTGGTACAGGCGTCGCCGTCGTCGCAGGCGGCCGTGTTGTCGCTGTTGGCGCACCCGGTCACGCTGTCGCAGCTGTCGTCGGTGCAACCGTTGGCGTCATCACAATCGAGCGCACCTCCGCCGACGCAGGACCCGTTGATGCATTGATCGGCAACCGTGCAGGCGTCGCCGTCGTCGCAACTACCAGCCGTGGCAGCGTTCACGCAACCGCTGGCCGGGTTGCAGAAGTCCAGCGTGCAGGAATTTCCGTCTTCGCAGTCCTGGACCGACGTATCTACACCGGCGCACGAACCGGCAGCGCAAACATCATCGGTGGTGCACGCGTTACCATCGTCGCAGGCCGTGGTGTTGTCCGTGTTGGAACAACCCGTCGCGCTGTTGCATACGTCGTCGGTGCAACCGTTGCCGTCATCGCAATTCGGGGCAGCACCTCCCACGCAGCTACCCGCCGAGCAGGTGTCATTGGTCGTGCAGGCGTCGCCATCGTCGCAGGCAACAGCCACGTTGGTGTTTTCACAACCCAGGGCCGTGTTGCAGGTGTCGGCCGTGCACACGTTGCCGTCATCGCAGTCGGGCGCGGCGCCGCCAACGCAGCTACCCGCCGAGCAGGTATCGGTCGTGGTGCAAGCATTGCCGTCATCGCAGCCAGCCGTGTTGTCAGTGTTCGCACAGCCCGTTGCGCTGTCGCAGACGTCGTCGGTACAACCGTTTCCGTCGTCGCAGTCAGGTGCCGCACCACCCACGCAGACACCGGCCTGGCAGGTGTCATTGGTCGTGCAGGCGTCCCCGTCGTCGCAGGCGAAGCCGTTGTCCTGGTAGAAGCAGCCCGTTGCCGTCGAACAGAAGTCGTTCGTGCAGGGGTTGCCGTCATCGCAGAAGCCATCGTCGGCCACGCTCTGACACTGGTCGGCTGTCTCGTCGCAGCTGTCTGTCGTGCAGGCGTTGCCATCCGAACAGTCCCTGGCCGAGCCCGGCTGGCAGGAGCCACCCGAACATTGGTCGCCGTCGGTGCAGAACTCGCCGTCCTCGCAAGGCACGGTGTTGTTTGCGTTCACGCAGCCGATCGCACTGTCACAAGTGTCGTCCGTGCAGCCGTTGATATCGTCGCAATCGGGCGCCGAACCACCCACGCAGACACCGGCCTGGCAGGTGTCGTTGGTGGTGCAGGCATCACCGTCATCACACGGTGCCGAGTTGGGCAGGTTCACACAGCCACCGGCCGCGCTCACGCAACTGTCGTCAGTGCAGACATTGCCGTCGCTGCAGTCCGGGGGCGTGGAACCCACGCAGGCAGCGTTTACGCAAAAATCGTCGATCGTGCAGGGATCCGCGTCGTCACAACTCACCGACCTCGGTAACGACACGCAACCCAGGCTGCTATCGCAGAGGTCTGCGGTACATACGTTGCCATCATCGCAGGCCGGCGGCGGTCCACCCACGCAGATGCCCGCGTTGCAGGTGTCCCCCGTGGTGCAGGCGTTGGAATCGCTACAACCCACCGCGTTGTTGGTATTCGAGCAGCCGGCGAAAGCATCGCAGCTGTCATCGGTACACACGTTGCCGTCATCACAATCGACCAGCGATGTGTCGACGCCGGCGCAACCTCCGGCCCCATCGCACTGGTCGCCCGTGGTACAGGAGTCACCGTCATCGCAAAGCAGGGTATTGGGCGCGTTCACGCAGCCGGACTCGGGCACGCAGCTGTCGTCCGTGCACGAGTTGCCGTCGTCGCAGCTGCGCGCTGAGCCGTCTATGCCCGTGCAGTTGCCCGGTGCCCCCACGGCCGCCAGGTGAATGAAATCATCGTCGGCGTTACCGTCAACGTCAGTGTCGCTCACGGCGAGATCGTCGCCGGCCTGGCCGACGGCTATGGAAATCTCGGGGTGGTCAAAGGGCGCTGCCTCGTAGCGCACCCTGTCGTCGGTGAGCGTCTTGAGAAAGGCCACCAACGCGTCACGGTCACCCTGGGGCATGGCAAGAAAGATTATCTCCGGTGCCAGCTGCAGCAGGTTGTCCTCGTGGAAATCACCGCCGCGGTTATAGAAATCGACCACCTGGCCGAGAGTGCCCTTGCCGCCGTTGTGAAAGTACGGGCCGGTCAATTCCACGTTGCGCAGCTGCGGCACCTTGAAGGCACCGTCAACCACTTCGAGGGTGCCGGGCGCCACGAACGACGGATCCTGTATAGTGCAGTTGCCTGTCACACCGGGCAGGCAGAATGCACCCGTGAGTTCGGGCATGTCGCAGACCAGTGGGTTGGCAACGGGGTCCTGCCCGCAAGCCTCGCCGTTAGCCATCATGACAGCACGCCTGGCCACCGATATGGGCTGGCCCGGAGGCGACTCACCGCCGACACCCACGTCGTCAAAGGTCGGGGTCACGGCTATGTTGTAAAAACCAAAATCGTAGATCACGTCGGCAATCACGCGCATGGTGCCGCGGTTTATACCGTCTACAAAAAAGCTGTAGTTACCCGGGGCGAGGCCGAGCGTTCCGGTCGACAGGTCAGCCGAGCAATCAGGCTGCTGCACGAACAGCGCGCTGGCGAAAGACAACGGATTAATGTTGACGCCGGCTCCCGTCGGAAAGAGCTGGGCGCTCAGGGTCGAGCCCGCGCCGCAGTCGGCCGGGGGACTGGCTCCCAGCTGGGTCTGACCGGCGGTACCAAGGTAGTCACGGGTAAAAATCGCCGGGGCGCAGCCCTCCGAAAGACAGGTCTGTGTGGCATCGTCAAAGTTAGAACAGGTACAGTGCTGGGGTACACTTCCGTCGTCACCGGTACCGAGCACACCGTCGAAGCCGGCCGTGGTAACGTTGGGACAGCTACCATCCAGGTTGCAGGCTCCACTGGGCACCGAGTCCTGTGTTACCTGCATCAACGAACCGCGAGGATCGAAGGTCAGCACGCCCGCGAAATCAGGTGGCAATATGGCCAGGGGATCTGTCTGGAAAGCCAGGTTGTTGAGACCCACGCCGAAAGCCATGAGCATCTGCTCGACCGGTAACTCGGGCACGGGAGGCGGTTCACCCGGAAAAAACGGCTCCAGCGAGTTGACAGCGGAGGTAGCCGCGGCCGACATCTCCGCACCAACGTGGCAACCCACGCAGAGCCCGGCGCTCACGCCGGGTACGAAACCGATGTTTCGAAAGACATCCAGGCCCAGCCTCTCCTCGGCGCTGAGCAGGTGCTCGGTGCTGCCACCTATTCCGCCGCCGTCCATGAAGCGGTCAAAGCGCGAATCGTCGGAGACCAGGGTGGCCTCGTAAAGCTGTACAGCCAGTCCCCAGAAAAGCGAAAAGTTGGCCTCCATCAGCGTGTACTCGTTCGTGGTCAGCAACGCACCGGTGGGATCCGAAATCGTCGGAAAGCCGGTGCATACCGAAGCGTCGATTCCCAGGGTGTCGCCACAGGCAACCGTACCGGGAAAGGTTACTACCTTGTCCGAGTCCCACCACTGGGGAGCAAACGCCTGCTGAATAAGCGCAGCGTAGCTCGTGTCGAGGCCGGGAAGGTTGGGGTTGCTGTTGGTCTTGGCCAGCGTACCGAGCACGCTGTCGCTTGAGTGAACGAGTTGCTTGGCCAGCGGAATGATTCCCGGCGCGAGCATCTTCTTACCTACTTTCGGGAAAATGCGCCCTGCCCAGGCCATCTCTACCTCGCTGTTGGGAGGAGCCACTGCCTGCGAAGCAAGACTGGCGTTGTCTATGAGCACCGACACCGCCTCTACGGTGTCGTCCAAGGTGCCCAGGACGCCGTCCGAACCAACGAGTACTTCGATCACGCGGGCTGACGGATCGTGCGCACCACTGGGGTTGACACCGTTAAAAAGCGGCTGGGCGCGGCCGTCCCAGAAATTACGCCAGTTGAATACCGCGTTGATGGTCGACGGGGTGTTGCGCCCCGTTGACTGCCGGGTGTTTATACCACCGACCTGGAAGGTAGGATCGAGCAGTACCGTGCCGGCGTCGAAGGCCAGCGGACTACCGAGCACTACGTCAAGAAAATTCACCTTGTGAACGCCCTGCGAACCCACGACGTCGTCGGAATGGGTGCGGGCAGAGAGCCGGTTGTCGCCGTCGGCAAAGCTCGTAAATGGAAAGTCGGCAGCGGTCAGCGTCCCGTTGGGACCCAGGCTGTCAAAAGCACCATTGGGGCCCGGGTGAACCGTGTTTTTGTCGCGGCTGTCGGCGCCAGCGCTGAAGTGGCACGAGGCACAGGCCTGCACCCCATCGCTGCCCACCTGCATGTCCCAGAAAAGGGCCTTCCCCAGGGTGATGGCGGCCTCCTTGTCGACAACATACTCGGCGAGCGTCGACGGTTCGGGAACCACCGCGCCCTTGAGCGATGGAGGTGCAGGAGCGAACAGCGGCTCACCACCCGCCGGAGGTGCCGGCTGTGAGAAAGCCGTTGCGGCCGAGCCAAGAACAAGACCCATGGTGGCTGCCAAAACAGCAGCACGAGAAAATAAAGAATTATGCGGGATTTCTGATAACGACATCTGACTCAACCTCCAGTTACTCCCGAACAAGGAGGGACCCCCCACATCGTTCGTATCAAAAACATTAGCCCCGTTTTGGAAACCTGTCATGACCCCCAAACGGGTATTTATTACTCACGGCCAGGCGCAGTAGCCTCTGCTCTGCCCTTTGCCGCATCCTTCGTCGACGCGTCTACCTTGCATCCCCGTTGCCAAGGCAGGCCGACGTCGACTCGCCCCCCTGGGCGACACAGCGGGTGATTGCTCACCCGCTATCCGTGTCACTTGAAGGAAGAAATCCCCTTGAACAACGCGGTGTTGTTACGCGAAGCCGGCGCGCCGAAGTCCGACTGCCAGCATCCGCCCGAGTTGTTGACAAACTGTACGGTGAGCTTATCGTCCAGCGACAGCGGCATGGGCGCAATAGCCATGGATGCGCCCTGGGCCTTGATAAGGAACTTGGCCTTGCCGTCGGGCCCGGCCTTCATCTTGACCTTGCCCACGCCGTTCGGAGCGCCTACGCGGTCCTTGTACTGGAAGCCCGAAGCCGAGCCTTTCCAACCGTTGCCCGGCAGGACGTGGTTTTCCATGACGAGGACTGGCACACCACCCTCTTCGTCCCACATACACAGCGCATACTCGGTAGTGGCCAAGGGGTCACCCATGGCTGCCGTCGTGGTAGCGCCGCCCTTGCTCCACTTCCAGACCAGCTTGTCCTTGCTGTCCAGGCTGCTGTTCTTAAGCTGCAGCTTGGACTTACGCTCCATGTAAGGCTGGGTGCATTCGAGTGCCGGGGCCGCCGGGCAGCCGAAGTTGCCGGATACGCAGGCACCCATCACGCACTGGTCACCCACTGTCGTGGGATCGCCGTCATCGCAGCTACCCGTGTTGTTGCCGTGCGCACAGCCAGAGGCACTGTCGCAAGTGTCGTCGGTGCACTCGTTAGCATCGTCGCAATTCGGCGCAGCGCCGCCCACGCAGGCGCCAGCCTGGCAGGTGTCAGCGGTGGTGCAGGCATCACCGTCTTCGCAGGAGGCCGTGTTGTCTGTGGTCACACAGCCGCTGGAACTATCGCAGCTGTCGTCGGTGCAACCGTTGGCGTCGTCGCAATCCGGAGGAACAGCGCCCACGCAGGCGCCATTGACACATAGATCAACCGTCGTGCAGGCATCTCCGTCGTCGCAGGCCACCGCGTTGGCCACGTTGGCACAACCAGAAGCCGCGTCGCAGCTGTCGGTGGTGCACACATTGCCGTCGTCACAGTCGTCGGCCGACGTGTCGGCACCGCCGCAAGCGCCGGCCGAGCAGATGTCGCCGGTGGTGCAGGCGTCGCCATCAGAGCACTGGGCCGTGTTGGCCGCGTTCACGCAGCCCAGGCCGGCGTCGCAGCTGTCGTCAGTGCAAACGTTACCATCGTTGCAGTTGGCCGGAGGGCCGCCTACGCAAGCGCCACTACTGCACTGGTCGTCGGTCGTGCAGGCGTCGCCGTCATCGCAGGCGATGGCTACGTTGAAGTGCTGGCAACCGGTGGCCGAGTCGCACAGATCAACCGTGCAAGGGTTGGCGTCATCGCAGTTCGCAGCCCCGCCGCCCTGGCACTGCCCGCTCGAGCAGCTGTCGTTGTCCGTGCAGGCGTCGCCGTCATCACAGGCGACCGCGTTAGCCAGGTTGAGGCAGCCCAACGCGGTGTCGCAGCTGTCGCTAGTGCAGACATTACCGTCGTTGCAGTCAGGGGCAGCACCGCCAACGCAGGACCCTGCGGCGCAGGTGTCGGCCGTAGTGCATGCGTTGCCATCATCGCAGGGCGCCGTGTTGTCAACGCTGGCGCAACCCGAGGCCGGGTCGCAGCTGTCGTTGGTGCAATCGTTGCCGTCGTTACAATCACGGGTCGTGCCGGTGCACGAGCCGCCACTGCAAGCGTCGTTGACCGTGCAAGCGTTGCCGTCGTCGCAGGCGAGGGCCACCGGCACGCTCTGGCAACCGATGGCTGCATCGCAGCTGTCGGCCGTACAGACGTTGCCGTCGTTGCAATCCGGCGCCGCACCGCCCACGCAGACGCCGGCCTGGCAGGTATCGCCCGTAGTGCAGGCGTTGCCATCATCGCAGGGCGTACCGTCAGCCGAGGCAGGGTCGCTGCACAGGCCAGTGGCCGGAGCACAGCTGCCCGCATCGTGGCAGTGGTCACTGGCCGTGCACACAACAGGGTCAGATCCAGCGCAGGCGCCAGCGCCATCGCAGGCGTCGACCTGGGTGCAGGCATCACCGTCGTCACAAGAAGCTGTGTTAGGCGCATTTACGCAACCCAGGGCAGCATCGCAGCTGTCGGTGGTACAGACGTTTCCGTCACCGCAGTCGGCCGATACATCGGTGTTCGTGCAGCCGGACGCCGAATCGCAGCTGTCGGCAGTGCAAAGGTCACTGTCGTTGCAATCGGGAGCCGCTCCGCCCACGCAGGAACCCGCAGAGCAGGTATCAGCGGTGGTGCAGGCGTCGCCGTCATCGCAGGCAACAGTGTTGACTGGGTTCGAGCAGCCACTGGCCGGGTCGCAGACGTCATCGGTGCAAACGTTGCCGTCGCCACAATCTACCGGTGTCACACCCACGCAGTTGCCACCGAAGCAGGCGTCGTCCGCGGTGCAGGCATCTCCATCATCGCAGGCCGGCCCGGTGTTACCAAAACTGGAGCAGGATCCGTCGGCCTCGTTGCACTGGTCGTCGGTACACGCGTCTCCGTCGTTACAAACTACCGGGATGCCGCCCTGGCAGATTCCAGCAGAACAGGTTTCGCCGGAGGTACAGTTGACCCCGTCGTCGCAGGCAAGCGAGTTAGCCGCGTGCGTACAACCGCTGGCTGCATTGCAGGAATCGGTGGTGCACAGGTTGCCGTCGTCGCAGTCTACGGCCGAACCCGAGCAGCTTCCCACCGCGCAAGTATCGCCAGTGGTGCAGGCATCTCCATCATCGCAGGAGGCCGAGTTCGGCGTACTGCTACAGGCATTGGCAGCGCAGCTGTCGTCGGTGCAATCATTACTATCGTCGCAGGCCGCGTTGGAAGGCAGGTTCTGGCAACCTGAAGCCGAGTTGCAGGAGTCAACGGTGCAGATATTACCGTCGCCGCAGTCGGCCGTCGCGCCGGACTGGCAGCTGCCACCCGAGCACAGGTCGTTCGTGGTGCAGGCGTCACCGTCGTCGCAGGTAGCCGTGTTGGCCACGTTCACGCAGCCGGTCAAAGAATTGCAAGAGTCGTCAGTACAAAGGTTACCGTCATTACAGTCAGGCGCTGTCCCGCCTACGCAAGAGCCTGCCTGGCAGGTATCGCCCGTGGTGCAGGCGTCGCCATCGTTGCAGGATCCAACTTCAAGGGTGCAGGAGGCCGAGCAGCAATCGCCGGGGGTATTGTTGCCGTCGTCGCACTGTTCGCCGAGTTCAAGTGAGCCGTTTCCGCAGCCGCCACCAATCGTTACCGTACTATCAAGATCGGTGGCTGAAATAGGGTTTCCTGAAGTATCCGCCATTACCGAGGTGGCCAGGTCGACCAGGCTGGTGCTGCCGGGCGCGGCCAAAGCCAGCACCTCGAACTGTACGCTGGCCACGCTCACCAATCCGCTGGGGCCCGTGAGGTTAGAGAACTGGAATCCGCTCAAGCTGGCGCTGCAACCCGAAACGTTCTGCACCGGCGAGCCCGAAAACTCGCCCGTGTTGCCCCCCGATACCGGGGGCACGATCCTCATGAGTGCAGGATCGCAGTTGATGTCTATGCCGTACGCACCAAGGGGCGAGCCGGTGTCGATGACCAGCTCGCCGGTGATGAATTGCCCGGGACCCGGGTTACCCGCCGGCAGCGAGATGCTGACCTCCGCCTGCCCACTGGGCAGGTGAAGGTCAGCGGTCTCCCCGCCGAGATCTATCATCATCGCAGCCGGCGGTGCCGAACACACCAAGGGACTGCAGACAAAATCGCAGGCTATCAAGCCAACACTGCACTGGGCCATCCTCAACGCGTCGGCGATGTTACAGGAGCCGTCGGGCGTGATGTCACAGGCGTCGTAACGTGCCATCTGGCTGCAGGTGCGCAGCCCGACCTGGAACTGGGCCGTGAGCAGGGCGTCGACAATGTTGACACTACTGTCACCGTTGACGTCACCGCAACCAGTGAGCATGGTCAGGTCGGCACTCGCGTTGCATTCCGGAATCGGGTCGCCCGCGGTATCGCTTATCCCGCCCGCGGTCACCGTCACGGTGGCCTCGCCGCCCGACGCGTCTACAACGGTCATATTGAGGTTAGCCACGTGC
>JACNKC010000060.1 GCA_014382245.1 Pseudomonadota bacterium
TACTGGGCCTGGCCGGCTGCATCGGCCGCCGCGGGCGAGATCGCCAGCAGGCCGCAGGCCAGCATCGGCAGGGTCGTAGCTTTGAGGATTCGACTGATCATCGGGGCTCCTTTGCGGTGGGTCTGTCAGCCCAGCACACGGCCGGGCGACAGCTGAGAGAATTAGCAGCAGTCGCCCCACGGGGCAAGTCGACAGGCCGGGTTTGCCCCCATCGGGGGGGAAGCTATACTCGTCGGGCAGCTGCAGCGGTGGAGCGCGGCCGGGGGATAAATATGGACACTGGTAGCCTGGAAAAAAGATTGGGAAGCCTTCTGGGCGAAGTCCGCGGCCTCGTGGGTCGCGAAACGATCGATTCGGTCATAGAGGGAGCCTCCAAGGGGGCGGCAAAAACCCGCGCCACGGTGGATCGCAATCTCGATGCCCTGCTGTCGATGGCCAACCTGCCCTCGCGCAGCGACTACCGTAAGCTGCAGAACAAGCTCGACACCGTGCAGGGGAGCCTGCGCAACCTCAATCGCAAGCTCGACACGCTGAGCGAGGCGCTGGAATCCAGCAATGGTGCGGCGTTGAAGGCTAAGAAGGGCTCGGCCAAAAAGCGGCCGAGCAGGGCTCGAGCCAAAAAGTAGCGACGGCTTACTCGCCGCGCACGGCGGCGGCCAGCAGATCATCCAGGGCGGGAAGCCCTGCTCCCAGCAGGGCCAGGTCCTCAAGCGACCCGGCTTCAACCGCCAGGTGCTCCACTCGCAGCACGGCAGCGTGGGTCGAGTCTTCGATCCGTGCTGTTAGCTCGGCTTCGCCCTGGCACAACAAGTCCAGCTCGGCGTTGACGCGTTCGAGCAGCTGGGTGCATCCCGGTGGCGCGTCGGCTGGCAGGTCGATTTTCGATCCCCGAGCGGCAGTGGCGGGCCGCGGCGTGAGCCCGTTGGCCACTATGGGTGCTACCGCAAAGCCGCGGTCCAGCAGTTCCTCTCTCAGGGCCAGCGTCGCGTAGGCCGAAGCGGCGGACGCCCTGCTCACCAGGACAAAGCAGCTTGGGGGCGTAGCCAGCAGCGTCTCAACGTCGCGTGAACGCTCCACCATGTTTTCCATCATCCGCGCGAAGTCGGTCACGAAGCTGGATACCTGCCCCAGCAATGCAGCCCCGGTCACGCGCTCGACCAGTCCCAGCACAACGGTGGCCGTGGCCCGTGCGAGCCGGCTGCCTCGGCCGGCTGCGGCGCGGGCCGGGTCCACGAGCAGGGCCACCGCGCGGGTTTCGAGCAGTGCGGCCAGGCGCGACGGCGCCGACAGAAGTTCTTCGGCATGAAGGGCTGGAGGAGTATCAACTACGATGAGATCCCACAGCTTGCTTTCGGCCAGCTCGTGCAGTCGTTGAAAGGCCATGTAGGGACCCGAGCTGCCGGTGGATGCGGCCACGGCCTGGTAAATGGGGTTGGCCTTGATGCGCTCGGCCGTTGTGTTGTCGGCCGTTGTATTGTCGGCCGTCGTGTTGTCGTCAGCGAGGCGATCGACCATGCGGTCGAAGGTGCCCCTGCTGTCCAGGCGCAGGGCGTGCAGTGAGCCGCTGTTGCCAGGGCCGGGCTCGCCGGTATCTACCGGCAGCGGCTCGTCGTCCAGGCGCTCCAACCCCAGGGCGTCGGCCAGGCGTGGAGCCGGGTCTATGGTCATCACGGCCACGCGCAGGCCCGAGAGGCTGGCCTTCAAGGCCGTGGCGGCAGCCAGCGTGGTCTTGCCCACGCCACCCTCACCGGCGAACACAAGCAGCCTCGGCCGGGCTGCACCGGGGTCGCTCACGCTCACGAGAACGCTCCCAGCACCCGTCCGCTGAGCCGCTCGGCGGCGGCCACCGCTTCGTTGCCGGGCTGCTGACCGTTACCACCAAATAGAAAGGGGATGACAATGGTGTTGCGGTCGGTGCTCTCGAGTTGTTCAATCACCCTGGCGTGAAGCCGGGCACGCTGCTGGTGCCAGCGCGTGCCCACGAGCTTCGGGTCGTCGTTGGCTGCTTGCTCAAGCCACGCGAATTGCGCCGGGTCGGCGTGCAGCGGGTAGACCGCGTTCAACACCGGGGGCAGCGTCGCAACGCCCAGCTCCGCCAGTTCGGCGCTCAGCAACTGCGACTCGTTGAGCGAGAAATCCTCGGGCGTGGCGATCACCAGCGACCTGAAGCGCCGTGGGTCGCTGAGCAGTTGTTCCAGCTTGCGAGCCGCCCGCGCGATGGTACCCGAAGAGGCCAGCCCGAGCACCGTCCGCGGCGATCGCAGCAGGGCCGCCGCGTGGCCCGAAGACGGCCCGTCGATAACGACCAGCCCCTTGCCCAGGCGATTGCCGACCCGCTCTATCCAGGCCAGGGTGACCAGCTCGCCCACACCGGGAGCGGCCCCTGCTACCGCCCTGAAACTGCTGCTGTCGAGCAGGCGGTCGGCGATAAATCCCAGCCGGAACAGTGAGGCCAGCA
The DNA here is from genome assembly GCA_014382245.1 of Pseudomonadota bacterium. Lineage (GTDB taxonomy): Bacteria > Desulfobacterota > Binatia > UBA1149 > UBA1149 > UBA1149. Next base: position 2,459 of record JACNKC010000060.1, read on the forward strand.
GGTCACGCAGGGCCTCGCCGCGGTCGAGCACAAGAGCTCCCGTGGCGGCAGCCTCGCGCGGCCGGGCGGCGGTGTCCGTGGTTTCAGCGCGGCTGTCCAACGACAGCCTGAGCACCGGCAGGCCGCGGCGCCGGGCACCCTCGGCCAGGAGCTCGGACAGCAGCGTCTTGCCGCAGCCACCCTTGCCGGTGATGTATACAAAGCGCGCGGCCACCCCTTGTCATTAGTAGACCCGGGTGCGCCCCGCAATCGGGCCCCGTGCATGGGCGGCATTGCCCGCTTGTGGTTTATCGCGCGGCTGATAAACCACGTTCCGGGCACCCGGCAGCTGGAGGACAGACAATGTCGCGATTCGTAATGGCCATAGACCAGGGAACCACGGGTTCTACCGTGATGGTGTTCGACCGGCGCGGGCGCGTGCGCTCGCGCGTGTACTCCGAGTTCACCCAGCACTACCCACGTCCCGCTTGGGTGGAGCACGACGCTGAACAGATATGGAAGGTTACCCGGGGCCTGCTGGCGCGCGCTTGTCGCAAGGCTGACATCAAGCCCTCCTCGCTGGCGGCCATAGGTATAACCAACCAGCGCGAGACAACGGTGGTGTGGGATCGCAGCACGGGCGAGCCCATTCACCGGGCCATTGTCTGGCAGGACCGGCGCACGGCCGACCACTGCCGCCGCCTTGAGGCCGACGGACTGCTGCCCGAGGTCAGAAAACGAACAGGCCTGCTGCTCGACCCGTACTTCTCGGGCAGCAAGGTTGCTTGGATACTCGATCACGTCAGGGGCGCGCGGCGCAGGGCCGAGCGCGGCGAACTGGCCTTCGGCACCATCGATTCCTGGCTGATCTACAAGCTTACTGGCGGCCGCGTGCACGCCACCGATTACACCAACGCTTCGCGTACCATGCTTTTTAACATCCGTCGCCGTCGCTGGGACGCCACCCTATGCCGGGCGCTGGGCGTGCCCATGGAGATGCTGCCCGAGGTGCACCCGTCCTCGGGCGTGTTCGGCACGACGGTACTCTCGGGCGCCGAGATACCCATAGCGGGCGTGGCCGGCGATCAGCAGGCTGCGCTGTACGGGCAGGCCTGCTTTCGTCCGGGCATGATCAAGAACACTTATGGCACGGGCTGCTTCATGCTCATGTACACCGGCGACAAGCCGGTGGCCTCGCGCAACCGCCTGCTCACGACCATGGCCTGCGCACCCGACGGTGGCCCCGCCTACGCGCTTGAGGGCTCGGTGTTCATAGCAGGCGCGGCCGTGCAGTGGCTCAGGGACGGGCTGGGCATGTTGAAGAACGCGGCCGACTCGGAGGCCGCGGCCCGCCGCGTGGATTCAACACTGGGCACCTACCTGGTGCCGGCCTTCACGGGCCTGGGCGCGCCCTGGTGGGATCCCGACGCGCGCGGTGCGCTGGTCGGGCTTACCCGTGGTGTCACTGCCGACCATGTCATCCGTGCCACGCTCGAGTCGCTGGCCTACCAGTCGCGCGATCTCGCCGACGCCATGGCGGCCGACGCCGGTCGCAAACCCAGGTTGCTGCGCGTTGACGGAGGCGCGGCGGCCAATGATTTTCTCATGCAGTTCCAGGCCGACCTGCTCGGCAGCTCGGTGGACAGGCCGAAGGTGGTCGAGACCACGGCAGTCGGGGCGGCCTTCCTCGCGGGCCGCGCAACGGGAGTGTGGAAGGGGGCGGCCGACATAGAGGCTGCGCGCAGCACCGACCGTGTGTTTCGGCCCTCGATGAAGCCGGCCCGTCGCCGAGAGCTGTACGAGGGCTGGCAGCAGGCCGTCGCCCGCGTGCGCTGAAGCTCGGCCTTGCCAATCACGTGCGTACAGGTATAAATGCCCGGTCATGCACGAGCACCGGGCCCTCCCCTGGGGTGGCCACGGCGGCCCGGTTTTACGGAGAAGATACGGTGAAGGCTGAAATACATCCCGAGTACAACGAGGTAGAGGTCGCTTGCGCCTGCGGTAACACTTTTACGACGCGCTCAACGATCGACAAGATCCACGTCGAAATCTGCTCGGCCTGCCACCCCTTTTACACCGGTCAGCAGAAGATCGTCGATACGGCGGGTCGCGTTGAGCGCTTCCGCCGCCGTTACGGCATGGACAAGAAGTAACCCTGCCCGCCGGGCCGGGGTGCACGACTCGCCATGTTCGATCGGCTCAAAGCCATCGAGGAACGCTTCGACGAATTGGAGCAGCTGCTCGCCTCGCCCGAGGTGGTGCAGGATCGCGCCCGTTACACTGATCTCTCCCGCGAGCACGCCGAGCTGCGTGAGCTGGTGGAGCTGTCGCGACAACGCAGCGGCGCTGCCCTTGAGCTCGAAGAGGCGCTGGCCCTGGCCACCGACGCCGACTCCGACCTGGCCGCCATGGCCGGCGAGGAGGGTGAACGCCTGGGCGCGCTGGTAGAGGACATCGAGGCGCGCATAAAGGTCCTGCTCGTGCCCAGCGACCCGGTCGACCGGCGCAACGCCGTGCTCGAGCTGCGTGCCGGTACCGGCGGCGACGAGGCTGCCCTGTTTGCCGGCGACCTGTTGAGAATGTACGAGCGTTACGCCGAGCGCCGCGGATGGAAGGTCGAACAGCTGTCGGCCAACGCCGGTTCCAAGGGCGGCATAAAAGAAGCCGTGGTCAACGTGCTGGGTCGCGACGCCTACGGTTGCCTGCGCCGTGAGGCGGGCGTGCACCGCGTGCAGAGGGTGCCCGAAACCGAGTCGCAGGGGCGCATACATACTTCGGCCGTAACCGTCGCGGTGCTGCCCGAGGCCGAACCGCTGGACCTCAAGGTGGCCGACAACGACATCCGCGTGGACGTATACCGTTCCTCTGGCCCCGGCGGCCAGTCGGTCAACACCACCGACTCGGCGGTGCGGCTCACTCACGAGCCCACGGGCCTGGTGGTGACCTGCCAGGACGAGAAATCCCAGCACAAGAACAAGGCCCGCGCCATGAAGATACTCCTGGCCCGCCTGTTCGACCTCGAGCAGCAGAAGCGCCAGCAGGAGCAGGCCGCCGACCGCCGCGCCATGGTGGGCAGCGGTGACCGTTCGGAGAGGGTGCGCACCTACAATTTTCCCCAGGGCCGCATCAGCGACCACCGCATCGGAATGACCGTGCATAACCTTGAGGCTTTTCTCGACGGCGAGATTGACGAGGTCGTTGACGCCCTGGCCGCCGCCGAGCAGGCTGCGCGACTGGTGGCCGAGGACGGCTCGTGAGCGGGGCTGGCGCCACTGGCAAGAGCGCTGCGCCACCCAGGCTGCTTGGCGACTACCTTGCAGTTACCACCGAGTTCCTGGAGGGGAAGGGCGTAGAGAGTCCGCGTATAGACGCCGAGCTCATGCTGGCCACGGCGCTGGGGATGACACGGGTGGAGCTCTACACTAACCACGAACGCCCGCTGTCCGCCGACGAGGTGGGGTGCTACCGCGACATGGTCAGACGTCGCGCCGGCCGCGAGCCGGTACACTACATAGTGGGCTCGCGTGAATTCTGGTCGCTGGATTTTCGCGTCGACCGGCGCGTGCTCATTCCCAGGCCCGAGACCGAGCTGCTGGTGGAACTGGCCGTGGAGGTCTTGAGGGCCCGCGATCCCGGCGCCCGCCTGCTCGACCTGGGAACCGGCTCGGGAGCCCC
>JACNKC010000045.1 GCA_014382245.1 Pseudomonadota bacterium
CGCGTTGCTTGGTGACGATAGTTGCCTGCTGCACTTCTGGAGTCTGCTGGGGCCGGTACTGGCCGGGGCCGACAGGTTTTCGGCTGTTTCGCAGGCCCAGGCAGACGCGCTGGTCGGCCAGCTGGGCCTGGCGGGCAGGCTGTCTTCTGCCACCGCCGGCGAGCGCCTGGTCGAAGTCATTCGCTGCGCGGCGGATCCCCCGGACGAGCGCGGCGACCAAGCCGATAGCGGAATACTGAGCGAGCTGCCCGACGACGCATTCGTGGCGGCCTGGGCCGGCAGCTTCAATACCTGGTGTGACGTAGACCTGCTGTTTGACGGCGTTGAGTCGGCCATGGCCGAGAATCCTTCGCTGCACCTGCTCGTAACCGGCGGCGAGGTGGAAGGCCACGACAGTGTAACCTGGCGGCGTTTTACTGACCTCGTCGTGGGCAGCAGGCAGCGCGACAGATACCACCTGCTCGGCCGGGTCGAAGACTCGGTTCTCGCCGAGGTCTACCGGCGGTCCGACGTCGGGCTGGTCGTCGAAAAAGATCTCTACGAGCGGCAACTGGGAGCGGAAAACAGGGTAGTGCAGTGGATGGCCCACGGCGTGCCGGTGTTGACGACCTACCGCAGCCAGGCTGGCCGCGATCTGGTCGGGCGGGGGCTGTCCTTTGCCATTACCGGGCGCAGCGCCGAGGGCCTGGCCGAGTCGTTGCTGGCGCTGGCCGATGACCCTGCGCGCCTGGCGGCAGCTTCGTTGGCCTGTGCCCGCGAGGCGCGCGAGGCCTGGACGGTATCGGCCGTTGCGGCGCCGTTGCTGGCCTGGTGTGCGAGCCCGGTGAGGGCGGGCGACGCGGGCGCCGAAGCTGTGTTACAGGTGGGCTTGTTCTCCGAGCCGGCTGCGATGGTACACCTGCTTGAAAGCTACCTCGCGTCTCTGGGGCCGGCCCAGATCGCTTACCGCGCGCCGCGCTGGCTGTTGAGACGGCTGCTGCGGAGTGTTTCGTCCGCGGGCCAGGGCAACGGCAGGCTCAGCGACCGCCGCGCCGACGAATCCCGTGACAGGGCTGTTGAGAAGATAGCTGGGGCCACCTAGTATCTGCCGCCGTGGGTGTCCGGGTGCTCGTAATTGGTCTGGACGGGGTTCCCTGGGATCTCGTCAGCCGCTGGGCAGAGCAGGGAATCATGCCCAATCTCGCGCGGCTCATACGCGAGGGAACGGCCGGGCCGCTGGACTCGACTATCCCGCCTACCTCCGGGCCGTCGTGGACAACGTTTTCTACCGGCCGGAATCCAGGTAACACGGGTATCTACGATTTTCTCTACCGTCGCGCCGACGACTACGTGTTTCCGCCCGTCAACACGACGATGCGCAGCGGCAAAACCCTGTGGCGCATGCTCTCGGAAAGGGGCGACAGGGTTTGCGTGGTCAACCTGCCGGTGTCTTACCCGGTGGAAGAAGTCAACGGCGTGATGGTGAGCGGTTGGATGACGCCGTACTTTGCCCGCGATTACACCTGGCCCCGCGAGCTGGCCGGCGAACTCGATGAACTGGTCGGGAACTATCGCATCTACCCTTCAGAGACTTGGTCGGCGGGCCGGTCGAAGGCCTTCTTTCGCGCTTCGGACGAACTGCTCGAAATGCTTACCCGCAGCAATCTTCACTTGATGGAGCGCGAAGACTGGGACCTCTTTATGGGCGTCTACTTCGACACCGACAGGGTCCTTCACCAGGTCTACCATTTTCTCGACGAGGGGCATCCTTGGAGGGAAGGCCGCGAGGGTGACTGGTCGGAGCCCGTGCTGCGTTACTTTTCCCGGCTCGACGCCGACATCGGACGGCTCGTGGACAAGGCCGGCGAGCAGGCCAGGGTCCTGGTCATGTCAGACCACGGCATGGGCCGGGCGTCGCGCTTCGTGGTGCTCAACAACCTTCTGCTCAAGCTGGGATTCATCCAGCTTTCCGACGACATCGCCACCAGGTTCAAGACCTTTGTTTTTCGGCGCGGGTTTACACTGCGCAACGTTCACAAGCTGGTCGACCGCCTGGGCCTCGCACGCCACGCCGAGTACAAGAACGTGTACTCCTTCGACGGACTGTTGAAACGGTTTTTCCTTTCGTTTCTCAACGTCGACTGGAGTCGCTCGCGCGCGTACTCTTTTGGCCGACACTACGGCTCGCTGTTCGTTAACCTCAAGGGACGCGAACCCCAGGGCTGCGTGGAGCCCGGAGCCGAGTACGAAAAATTGCGCGACGAACTTGAACACGCATTGCTCGCTTACGTCGATCCGGACCTGGGACGCCCGTTGGTCAAGCGCTGCCTGCGACGCGAGGACGTTTATCACGGCGAGAGGTTCGAAGAGGCGCCCGACCTTCTCCTGCTACCCGAGGACCCGGCCGATATCTTTTTCGGGCTTTCCGATTTCGGCTCGAGCAGGGTCTGGGATCGTACTTACCGTTACTCGGGTATGCACCGCGAGCAGGGTCTGCTGGTTGCCCACGGGCCCGGCGTAAAGAGTGGTCAGGCGTTTGCCGGCGGTGGGGTAGTGGACCTCGCGCCGACGCTCATGCACATGCTCGGACGCCAGGTGCCGGGGGATCTCGACGGGCGCGTGCTCGAGTCGCTGTTCACCCCCGCCTGGCTCGCTGCCAACCCCCCTGACCTGGGCGGTGGCAGCTCGGCGCAGTCGCCCGACGGCGTGAAGCCGTTCAACGAAGACGAGGAAGAAGAGATCATGGATCGACTGCGCGACCTCGGGTACATGAACTGAGGCGTGGCCAGGCGCGCTACCAGTAAAGGGCTGCTGCTGCTGGCGCTGGCCGGGGCGCTGGGTTGGTGGCCGTTGTTGCCGCCCTGGTTGCTGCTCGTGCTGCTGCTGTGGTTGCCCGGCGCATCAGCCCTTGAAGGCCTGCGGGGGCTGGGTATGGCGGGAAACCGGGTCGCCGGTGACGCGCCCGAGTTGGCACTGCTGATGGCCGGGCCCGGTCGCTTGTGCCTGGAAGTGGCGCTGAGCTTGTTGCTGCTCGCCGCGGCCAGCCTGCCGGTTCCGCTGCTGGGCTTGTCCTGGCAGCTCTCCCCGTTATTGCTGGCGCTGTCGTTCCTGCCGGTTTCCATTGGCGGGCTGCTGCGCGGTCGCCGGGCGTGGCTGGAGTTGGGTGTCTGTGAGCGCGCGGCCATGCGCCGTGCGTGGCTGGCCGCGGGGCTGGCCGTGCTGGCGCTGTTGCCGGTCGTGCTGGCTCATGCCGGGGCCACGGTAGACGACTGGTGGGACTTAGCTCGCCTGCGGTCGTGGTTGTCGGGCTCGGGGGGCTTTGCCGAGCCGTTTTTTGATTCGGGTTTTGTCCACCCCAGGTTTACCTGGAACGCGTGGCTGGCCGTACAGGCGCTGGTAGCGGGCGTGACCGGCGGCGACCCGGTTGCGCTCCAGGCCGGCCCGCTGGCGGTCTGCTGTTGCGTGATGGCGGTTTCGGGCGTGGCCTGCCTCGCCACTGCCCTGTTCGGCAGGCGCGTTGAATTGCCGCTGGCCTTACTGCTGGTGCCGGTGTGGCTCTACGGAACCGAGGCGCTGCCGTTTTTCAAGCGCTTGTACCAGGACAAGTTCGTAGCCGGCCTGACACTTGCGCCCGCTACCCTGGCACTGAGCTGGATATACCTGCGCCGGCCCTCGAGCCTGGCGGCCCTGCTTTTGTTTGCCTGCGCCCTGGCGACGGCCTGCGTGCACGGGCTTGTCTATGCGCTTACCTGCCTCGGGGTGCTGGCGCTGATCCTGGCGTCGTGGGGCCACGGCGGCAGCCGCGCGGTGGTGGCGTGTTTGCCCGCCTTGGTATTGGCCCTGGGCCTGCCCCTGGTTTTTCCGTTGTGGCAGGGCTTGTCGTTGGGCCCCGTGTTCAAGGCGCAGGGGATCTCGATGCTGGCCCCGGACAACCCGGTGGTGGCTGCCCACGCGAGACTCGGACGCCTGTTGTGGATTGAGAGCGGCTGGACAGTGGTGAACCCGGCGGCTGTTTTTGGTCCGCCGGCCCTGCTTGCGTTGCCGGGGCTGTGGTTGGCCTGGCGGCGAAAACACCAGCCTGCCTTCGCGGCCTTGCTGGCTCTCTCCCTTTTGCCAGCATTGTTGCTTTTCGTTCCCGGCCTGTCTGCCCTCGCCGGTAGAGTGTTCGTTCCGTGGATGTTGTATCGCGTGGGGTGGTTGGTGCCGGTCTGTCTGCTGGCGGCGCTGTTACCCGCCCAGATTCTCCGCTGGCCCGGTGGCGCGAGAGCGCGTGTGGCCGGGCTGGTCGCGGTGTCGGTGATGGCCTTGTCGCTGTCCGCACCGGTGGCTGCCGACCGGCTGCGCAGGGACATGCACGCCCACCCCTGGCCGCGGGTGGATAAACCGCGGGGCGCCGCGCAGCAGGTCTACCGCTTTCTTGCAGGCGCCAGCGACCGCAGCGTCGTTATGGCCCCCCTGAGATTCTCCGAATTGTTACCGGCCCTGTCGGGCAAGCCGGTGGTAGCGGCCACCGAGCGTTGCACCCTGGTGTTTTCACGCAACGCGGCCGAGGCCTACCGCAGGCTGAAAGATTCGACCGAGTTCTACCTGCCGACGACAAGCGCTGGGCGGCGCGGGCAGATAGCCTCGAGTTACCAAGCCGGCTACGTGGTGGTGCCGAGGCGACTGGTAGCTGCAGGCAGTGAAGATCCGTGGCTGCGACGCACGAGTGCCTCCAGTTATATCGCCATGGAGGCCGCTGCGACCGATGACGGGATTGGCGAGTTTCCGCGGCAATGGATACGCGTGCTCGAAAACAGGGACTATCTTGTTTTTGCTACCGGGGATACGACCGAAGCGGTGGACGGCAGGCGGATGGCGACGGGCGGTGATGATCTGTCATCCTGGCGTAAGTTCCTGGAACTGGATCCGGACCCCGGCCCGGATCCGGCAGCACAAGCTGGCCTTCAACCGGGCAGCGTGGACACTTCGGGAGGGCAGACAGTGGCAGGTCTGTACGATGAGCGCCGACTGCTGCTGAACGCCAACCCGCCGTCTCTGTCCCGTGGAAAGACCGACTCGATCAACTGGCGCGGGGCAGTGTCTGCGTGGGAGGCCTCGGCTGCCTGGGTAGAGCTGGCCCTGCAACTGCCCGAGGACTGCATTGTCAGCGGTGTAGAGGTCGTTCCTTTGCAGGATAGCGGCAGCAGGCAGGTTTTCGAGCTCAGTTCAGAGGGACACAGCACGAGGCGGCGGGCTCTTGATGGATTACCTATCGCGCTGCCTCTTGAGCCACGCAGGAGGACGCGGGTTGATCTGCAACTGGTCGGGCTGTTGGGCTTGTCGCCGGCGCTGTCTGATCTGCGCGTTACCGGCGATCCCGAAAGTTGCAGGCCACGCCGGGCCGAGTTACCGCGAGTTGAAATTGGCACGGGCGAGTTACTGGAACTGGCGTGGACTTTTCCGCTCAACGCAAGGGCGGGCCTTGGCCTGGCCCGTCACCTTGCCGACGAGGGGCGGCCCGGCGACGCGCGGGCCGTGCTCGCGGCGGCGCTGGCGACTGACCCCGGGCTGGCCAGCGCCTGGGTAGAGTACGGGCTGATGCTCGATCAGCAGGGGGATTCCGATGGCGCGGTGGTCGCTTTTCGCCGAGCTCTCGAGGTGGACTCTAACCATGCCTGGGCGCAGGGCTGCCTGTCCTGGGCCCTTTTTCGCAGGGGCAACCTGCCGGCTTCCGTATACCATTCGGCTCGCGCGTTGCGCCTGGACGAGGGCTACGCCGACGCCTGGACGCTGCTGGGGATGGCCCTGCGGTCGGCCGGCGCCCGCTCGCTGGCCGAGAGTTCTCTGCGGCGGGCGTTAGAAGAGGACCCCGGTCGTGCCTGGGGCGTGCTGGAACTCGCCCGCCTGCTGGAGGACGACGGTCGCCGGGCGGAAGCTGTGCACCTGCTTGACGACTTCGTGCGGCGGGCGCCCCGCCACAGCCCGGCCGCGCGGCGGCTACGCTCCAGGTTGCAGCCCGGAGCGCCGGGAGCGGGGGTGAGACCGCGCCTCGCGGGCCCCCGCCCCCCACC
>JACNKC010000030.1:0-14986 GCA_014382245.1 Pseudomonadota bacterium
CCGCATGGCACTGCCTGGGGAGTGTACACACCGCCCGGTTCATCGTTCGACAAGCAGTTGAAGGGCGCGCAGCACGACCCCGAGAGGCAGATATTGCTCGAGGTATTTTCCGGGCATGGCAACTCCGAGGAGTACCGCGACTGGCGCGAGGACGGTATTGCTGGCGACAACGGTGCTGTTTGCCCGGAGGCCAGCGACAATTACCTGCCCTGCTGCCGGCGGGCTGGCCAGCTTGTTCGCGAACGATGCGAAAATCCTGACTCGGCGAGCTGTGAGCAGCTGGTGACCGAAGCCCAGACCAACCATCTCGCGGCCGGCCAGCAGGGTCACCTGACCTTACCCTGGGCCGAGCCCGAAGACTGGATCGACTGCGGCCAGTGCCGCGACTGTTTTCTCCCGTCCTTCAACTACCGGCCGCGCAACTCTGCACAGTACACGCTGGCACTGACCGGCAACGAGGCCCACGGCGACGCGCGCCGCTTTCGCTTTGGCTTCATGGCTTCGAGCGACAACCACTCGGCGCGCCCGGGTACCGGCTACAAGGAATACGCACGATACCAGATGACCGAGGCCCGCGGCGTACACAGCCGCTTTGCCTATGACCTCCTGCGCGGAGAAAAAGCTGTCGACAACGGCGAATCGCAACCCTTCGTGGCCAACGACGCGGTCATGTCCAACCCCATGCTCGCGCTGGAAGCCGAAAGGGTCGCGTCATTTTTTGTCACCGGCGGATTGGTGGCCGTGCACTCAGGCGGCCGCGACCGCGACTCGATCTGGCAGGCCATGAAACGACGCGAAGTCTACGGCACCAGCGGGCCGCGCATACTGCTGTGGTTTGACCTACTGAACGGGCCCGACGGCGAGCTCGCCATGGGCGGTGAAGCCGACATGACCGGAACACCGCGGTTCAGGGTACGAGCCGCTGGCTCGCTGGAGCAGGAGCAAGGCTGCCCCGAGCACTCCGAGCAGGGCCTATCCCCCGCGAGGCTCGAGCGCCTGTGCCGAGGTGAGTGCTACAACCCCACTGACAGCAGGCGACCCATCGAGCGTATAGAAGTAGTGCGCGTGCGTGCGCGCCACCCCGATAATCTGGCGGAAGCACAAGACGACTCCCTGGCCGAACTCATCGAAGACCCGTGGAAGGTGCTGCCCTGCCCCGCCGACGGCAACGGCTGCACGGTGGAATTCGACGACCCCGAACAAGCCGCGAGCACGCGCGAGCACGTGTACTACGTACGCGCCATCGAACGCGCCACGCCCACGGTCAACGCCGGCACCCTGCGATGCAAATACGACGACGACGACAACTGCGAGCAGGTGGACCCCTGTTGGGGCGCCGACTTCAGGACGCCCAACGAGGAGGATTGCCTGGCAACAGCCGAGCCGCGGGCCTGGTCGTCGCCGATTTACCTCCACTGAAAAACAACCCGAGAGGAGACCTGCTACCTTTTCGCCCTTTGAGACGTGGTCTGAAACCCCAAAAAGGTACGTCTTCCCCTGCTGGACGATGGATGATTTTGACAAGATAACCGCGCAACTCATCGCCCCCGGCGGTGGCTTCGACGTCGTCGAGGAAGAAGTCCTCGGCCAACGCATGCAGGTGTTCGCCGGCCGCAAGCGTTCGCTCAGGGAAGTACTGGCCGACTCGGCCCTGCACGGCGACGCAGAATACATCGTCTCGGGCGACCGCCGCATCAGCTACGCCGAGCACTACCGCATGGTGTGCTCAACGGCTGCCGCGCTCAGGGACGAGTACAAGATCAGGCCCGGCGACCGAGTGGCGATCCTGGCCGAGAATCATCCCGAATGGCTGGTCACCTTCTGGGCCACGGTAAGCCTGGGCGCGGTCGTGTCGGCGCTCAATGGCTGGTGGAAACCCGACGAAATACGACACGCACTGGAACTCACCACGCCGCGGGTCCTGGTGGCCGACGAAAAACGACTCGACCGCCTGGGCGACGCCCTGGCCGCTGCTCCCGGCATCGCTACTATCAAGATCGAGACCGACTTCGAGCAACTGGTCAACTACGCGCCCGACGTCGGCCTGCCTGAAACTCCCATAGCCGAAGACGACCCCGCCATAATCCTTTTCACCAGTGGTACCACCGGCCGCTCCAAGGGCGCCGTGAACACCCACCGCGGCGTGTGCGGTTTTCTGAGCAACTCGATGCTGCACGGCTTTCGCAACGCCATGCTGGCTGCCGAAGAAGGGATAGCCGGCGAAATCGATCCGCCGGCTACCTGCGCGCTCATGACCGTGCCGCTGTTTCACATGTCGGGCCTGTACACGGGCGGCTTAATGATGATGGCCGCGGGCGCAAAGACAGTGTGGCGACTGGGAGCCTTTGACCCCGAAGAGGTACTGCGACTGATCGAAAAGGAACGGGTCACGATCTGGGCTGGCCTGGGCAGCATGGCGCCGCGCGTACTCGGCCATCCCCGCCTGCACGACTACGACCTCAGCTCGCTGCGCAACCTCGGCAGCGGTGGAGCTCCCACCACGCCCGAAACCCAGGCCCGCATGCGCGACCTTGTGCCCAACGGCGAACAGGGCGTGGGGCTGGGCTACGGCAGCAGCGAAACCGTGGTGCCGGTTACCATGACCGGCGGACGCGAACTCGCCCGCCACCCGCTGTCGGTAGGCCGCGTGATGCCGACCCAGCAGGTCGAAATACGCAATGACAGCGGCGACGCCCTGCCCGAGGGCGAAGACGGCGAGATCTTCGTGCGCAGCCCCTACCTGATGCTCGAATACTGGGGACAACCCGGGGCCACGCGCGAGACCATCCACCCGGGTCGCTGGCTGGCGACCGGCGACATAGGCCACCTGCTCGACGGTCGCCTGTACATCAACAGCCGCGCTCGCGACTTGATACTGCGCGCCGCAGAGAACATTTACCCAGTCGAAATTGAGCGGCGCCTCGAAGCCCACCCGGCGGTCGAAGAAGCCGCCGTGATCGGCGTTGAGCACGCCGAGCTCGGACAGGAGGTCAAGGCAATCGTCGTGTTGGCGACGAGCAATAGCGCGACCACTCCCGAGACGCCTACCAGCGAAGAGCTGGCCGCCTGGTGCGCTGAAACCATGGCTACTTTCAAGGTGCCCAGTCTCTGGCAACTGCGCAGCGAGCCCCTGCCCCGCAACGCGGCCGGCAAGGTGCTCAAGATCGAGCTCGAATCCTGAGCCCCCCCTGTTCAGCCGAGGGCACCGGTGACCCGCAACGCGGCCAGGCGCTCGTCGTCACAGCCCAGCAGCTCGCGCAACACCTCGTCGGTCTGCTCGCCGACGGTGGGCGCCATTGCGGGCGCCGGTAGCGTCTCACCTGCCAGCTTGACCGGGAACGGCAGCATGTCGGCACCGTGCTGCTCGTGGCCGTAGAGCGGAAACCTGTCGCGAAACTGCGGGTCCTCGGCCAGCGTTCGCGGCGAGTTACAGGGCGCAACAGGAAAGTTGTGCTCGTTGGCCGTGCTTATCCACTGCGCGCTCGTTCGCGTGCGAAAAATTTCGCGCAGCTCGGCCTGCAGTTCGCGGTTACCGCGTGCGTGGTCGGCAAACTTCGATCCCGGCCAGCGTTCAAACAGATCCTCGCGCCCCACGCACACGCAGAAGTTACGCCAGAAGGCCTGCTCACTGGCCATGAACAATACGTGCCCGTCGGCTGACTCGTAGACCTGGTAACGCACGCCTTCTTTCATGCCAGCCGTGCCCGGCTCGCGGCGTTCGTAGTTGTCGGCCTTGTTGCCTGTGACCTCGTCTTCGGGCCGCTCGTAGGCCATCCAGGACTCGCTGCGGTACCAGTCCATGTATGCCGCCGCGTCGGACTGGCCAATCTCCATCAAGCAGCCTTCCCCCGACTCACGCGCGCGGACCACCCCCGCCAGGATCCCCAGCGCGCCCAGCAACGGCCCGGCGTGCATGCCCATGCTCGCGTGCTCGGGTAGAAAGCAGAAGCCATCCTCGTCGGTCTCCGGACTGACGATGCCCGCCCAGGTATCAAAGGCAATGCCGTGGGCCGGCAGGCCGCTGTATGGGCCGGTCGCCCCGTAACCCGATATGTTGCAGAAGACGATACGCGGGTTTATCTCGCGCAGGGCTTCGTAGCCCAGCCCGCGCCGTTCGAGCGAGCCCGGCCGCATGGCCTCCACCACGACATCGGCGCCGCGTACCAGTTCGCGGTACAACTCGGCCCCCTCCGGCACCTTCAGGTCGAGTACCACGCTCTTCTTGCCGCGATTGACGTGCATGTGCAGCAGCGACACTCCGTTGATGATTGGCCAGGTCATTTCGCGCACGTAATCGCCTGCGGGCGACTCCACCTTTATGACCTCTGCACCGAGATCGGCCAGGTGTGTCGTAATGGCCGCCGGCCCCAACAGGGAACTCTCTATCACGCGCAGGCCTGCAAGCGGTGCTGATCTGCTATTTTGCATCGTTACTCATCATCCCCTCGGGCTCCTCTCCTGGTAGTGTCTTCCGGCAACGCGCCGCGAACCGGTTTCCAACAGTGGCGATAACATGGCAAAAGCGCCAGTCACGGTAACCTGGGGGGGTAAACAGATGAAGCGCATCCTGGTCCGCATTTCAGCACTGGGCGTCGGCCTGCTGGCAGCCGGCGCGATAGTGTTCGCCGTATGGCGACTTACGCTGCGCCCGCCGGTGAGCCAGGCGTTCACCGGCGGCCGCGTGCTGACCATGAACGCCGACGACGACATAGCCCAGGCCGTGTTGCTCCGACGCGACCGTATCGTGGCGGTCGGTAGCGACGACGAAATCCTGTCAATGGCCGGCCCGGGGACGGTCTTCCGCGACCTCGCGGGACGCACGCTGGTGCCCGGACTCATCGACGCGCACGGGCACTTTCCCGGCACTGCCATGTACAACGCCAACGTTGACCTCGCCAGCCCGCCGGTAGGCGACCTCGACAACATAGCGCAGGGCATCGAGCGCCTCGCCGAACGCGCCGCTGCTACTCCCGACGGCGAATGGGTGCTGGGCTTCCGCTACGACGACACGCTGCTTGAAGATCTCAGGCACTTTACCCGCCACGACCTCGACCGCGCGAGCGCCAGTCACCCGGTCGCTGTCGTACACGTGTCGGGCCACCTGTCGGTGGCCAACACCATGGCTCTCGAGGCGATGGGTATCACGGCCGACACGCCCGACCCGGAGGGCGGTGTGATTCGCCGAGAATCGGATGGGCAGACTCCCGACGGCGTGCTCGAGGAAACCGCCGCACGACCCATGATGAAAAGGGTCATGCAGTTTTCCCCGCTAGAGGGACTTGGCATGCTCCACGATGCGTCCCGGGAGTACCTGGCTCAGGGAGTAACCACCGCGCAGTCCGGGCTCACCCCTTCCTCGCTGCTCAGCGCAATGGCTACTTCCTCGAAGCTCGGTATCATACCGCTGCGCCTGGAAGCCTGGCCCGACGAAGAAGCCGCGCAGTCCTGGCTGGCAGGCGATCTCGACCTGGACGACAACGATACCGACATGTTTAACGCCGGGCCGATCAAGCTCGTGGCCGACGGGTCGATACAGGGATTCACCGGCTACCTCGGCCAACCCTACCACACGCCGTTCAAGGGCGACCCCGCGTACCGGGGATACCCGACCATCCCGGCCGAGCGGCTGGCCCGGTTGGTAACCCGCATCCACGCCACCGGCAGGCAGATGGCCATCCACGGTAACGGGGACGCCTCGATAGACGACATACTCGACGCGATGGAAGCGGCACAGGCCGAGCGGCCCGACCCCGACCCCAGGCTGATACTCATCCACTCGCAGATGGCTCGCAGCGACCAACTCGACCGCATGAAAAAGCTCGGAGTTACCCCGAGCTTTTTCGTGGCCCACACCTGGTACTGGGGCGACCGCCACTACGAGATATTCATGGGGCCCGAGCGCGCCCAACGGATAAGCCCGCTTCGCGAAGCAGCGGACCTTGGGCTGCGCTACAGCATCCACCTCGACTCGCCGGTGGTACCGATGACGCCAATGCTGCTGCTGGAGACAGCCGTCAGGCGCGTCACCTCGGGCGGCCGGGTGCTGGGTCCTGACCAGCGGGTGACGCCGCGCCAGGCCCTGCGCGCCATGACCATCGACGCGGCCTGGCAAATTCGTGCCGAGAACGAGCGCGGTTCTATAGAACCGGGCAAGCTGGCCGACCTCGCCGTGCTTTCAGCCGGCCCCGACGAAGTAACCCCGGAGCTGATCCGCGACATCACAGTTGAGATGACGCTTGTCGGCGGCCGGGTGGTTTATGAAGGAGGGTGAACTCGATGAAAAATCCTGACCGCAAACGATCACTGCTTTTCGCGGGGGCGCTGCTGGTACTCGTAGGCTTGCTGTCGGGCGTCGCCATACCCGCCACTACCACCGTGCGGCTCGGCCTTTCTGCCCACCTGGCCGGCGTGCAGGGAGGCATGCTGATCATGATCGTGGGGCTGGCCTGGAATCACCTGCACCTTTCGCCGCGCCTTAGCTCCATAGCATTCGGTACGACCATATTTTCCAACTACGTGCTCTACGCCGCACTGCAGTTGGCCGCCTTGTGGGGCACCAGTCGTTCTACCCCCATCGCCGGCGAAGGCGGGTCGGGCACGTCCACTCAGGAAACTGTTGTCGACCTGCTCCTGCTCGTAGGCGCGGTCGGCGTACTGGTATCAATCGGCCTGTTCGCGTGGGGGCTCAGGCCGAACCGAAGCGGGCAACTCTCGATCAACGACAGCTGACACCGGGAAGAACCGCGAATGGAAGACAACCCCCGGTTTTTTGACCTGTCCTTCCTGGTGCTGCGCCAACCCGACGAAATGCTTTTTCTAGTCCAGCGAGCACACGTCCCAGCTCGGAAGATCCACGTACAGTGGATCAGAGGAAAAATCGTGACTCCGCTCGCAAGTGGAATCAACTAGCCGCGGTCGGCGTGCGGTGGAAATATCCAGCGAGCCACCACCCGCGGCACACGAACCGCTGCCCGGTGTGGAGTTGCTCACTGTTGAATCGATCGCCCGCAGGCGCCCCCCGGTAATTCCCAAGCACCCGTAGTCGGTCACCGAACTGGATCGCAGTTTAACCCTGGAAGAGCTGACCCCGAATTCACAATCAGCCACTGTCGAGTCAGTTATCTTCACCTTGCGCTGCGCATGAACACCGACCCAACCGCAACCGTCAACCGACGAACTACTCATGCTCAATTTTTTTTGCGCCCACAGCGCGCTTCCGACTGTACTCAACACGGTCGACGTCGAAATGATTAGACTTCGTCCTTCCACGGCCGCCGGAAAACGAGCACCGCCGCCACACCCGTTGAGCAGCATGCCCGTAAGCGTGGCGGTTCCGTCCGCAGCCCGGACACAGTTGCGCCCCGCGCCGGCAAGCGTGCCTCCGGTGACTATGCAATTGCGTGCGCAGTAAACAGCGTCGAAATTTCCACCGGTAAGTGTAAACCCGGCGAGATCCAGGGCGGCCCGTCTGCCCAGAACAACGGCAGGCGAAGAAGTTCCGCTGCAGTCCAGGTCTCCCGCGAGCACGCCCTGGTCGCGGTTGGCGACTTCCTGGCCACAGGTGTCAACCACGACGGTGGCCGCCGACGACACCCCGGCAGCCAGCAGTACTACCCATGGAAAAACATACTTCGGGAACTGCGTCATCACCAACTACTCCTACCAAGTAGGTACGGCCATTAGCATACCGCTGGAGTCGTAAACCTCGACACGACGGATTTCCGCCGCAGGTATGTTGGTAGTACCGTAGCCACAGCCAAAGGTCTGGGTAACGCTCTGGTTTATCCGCCTGTTCTTGTTACTGTCGTTGCTTGGGTTGTCGAGATCAACACTGACTTCCACCACGCAATTGTTATGCCTCCTTATATGATAATTGTTCCAGAGCATAGGGAAGGGTTCGTAATAATTCTGCAGGTAGATCTTCACCGTTGCCCAATCCGCGCCGTTTGCGCTGGTCGGCCCACAAGTATCTCCGCCACAGTCCGAGTTGTCGTCACACCAATAACCCGATCCAGCTCCGCCCCAGCATGAACAGTCTCCGGTTGCACCGGGACACGCCTCCGAATCTCGCAGGTGCATGCCGTCAAAGCGTAGCGACACCTTGTTGGTCTCGATAACAACGGTTCCCTGCGAGAACGTCCACGGTGAAGTCAGCGTGAGAGCGGTAGAGGTCGTGCATTCAGAAATGGTGTCGTTGTCGCTGCCGCATCGCGGGTACGGCGCAGTCAGAGGAACGGAATACTTGGTTGCCTGGCTAATGGCGTATACCGACCCCGCAGCCAGCACGAGAACTAACACGGCAAAAATCCCAAGAGCAGCATGCCTTAATTTGGGCATGGCGGTATACCTCCTTTAATGCTTCCGGCCCCACCTACACACGCGAGCCTATACTACTATTGGAAGCAACTGTCAAGAGGCTTGGTCAAAGAATGCCAAGTAGCGCATGACGCGGTGAGAGGTGGACCCCATTGTTTGGACAGCTCGGCGGCCAGGCCGAGCAGGTCCGAACGACAGAGCTCCGAGCTGGGACATTGCGGACATCGCCCCTCGAGTCGAAGAGTCATGGCCCCCGGCTTGAGAGCCCCTCCCTTGCGCCGCTTGTACCACCGTGGGCGACAAGCATAATCTATCCCGAAGAAAGCGACAGTGAAGGCCAACAACACGCAACCCGACGATCTGTATTACGACCCCTACGACTACGCTATAGACGCCGACCCACACCCGGTCTGGCGGCGAATGCGTGACGAGGCCCCGCTTTACTACAACGGGGAGTACGACTTCTACGCCCTGAGCCGTTACCGCGACGTGTACGACGCTTCGCTCGACCACCAGACCTTCAGCTCGGCACACGGCACGGTGCTGGAGCTGATGTCGCGCAAGCACGACTTCAGCACCATGATGATATGGCTCGACCCCCCCGATCACACCCAGTTGCGCAAGCTCGTCGGACGCGCGCTGACGGTACGCCGCGTGGCCGAGCTCGAGCCCCGCATACGCTCGCTCTGCGCCGAGTACCTCGACCCCTTCGTCGGCAGCGCCGGCTTCGATTACGTCGAGGAGTTTGCTGCCCGCCTGCCGGTGATGGTCATAGGCTCACTGCTGGGGGTACCCGTCGAGGACCAGGACACCGTGCGTGGTTGGACGGACCAGAGCCTGCACGTCGAGCCGGGCGAAACTCAGTCGAACAGCGGCGCGATCGAGGCCTGGGGCCACCTGCGCGGATATTTCCAGGAGCAGATCGACCAGCGCCGTCGCGCCCCGCGCGACGACCTGATGAGCGATCTCGTGGCAAGCGAAATCGAGCTGGAAGACGGTTCAACCAGGCGATTGACCGATGACGAACTGCACGGATTCGTGAACCTGCTCTCTTCGGCGGGCAACGAAACGGTGGCCCGCCTGCTGGGCTGGACCGCGTTGCTGTTGTCCGAGCACCCCGAGCAGCGAGAGCAACTGGCCTCCGATGCGTCACTCGTGCCCGGCGCCGTGGAGGAACTGTTGCGCTACGAGGCGCCCTCGCCCATACAAGCCCGCTATGTAACACGCGACGTCGAGCTGCACGGGCAGATAGTAGCCGAGGGCTCTAAGATTGCCCTGCTCAACGGCTCCGCCGGCCGCGACGAACGCGAGTTTACCGACGCCGACCGCTTCGACATCACCCGCCCGATCGACTCGCACGTGTCGTTTGGCTACGGATTGCACTTCTGCATAGGCGCTTCGCTCGCGCGCATGGAGGCGCGGGTGGCCATAGAAGAAACGCTCGCCAGGTTCCCACGCTGGGAGGCATCGCGAAAAGAGATCGAGATGGTGCACACCAGTACCGTGCGCGGACCTTCAAGTGTTCACATAAGCCTCTGAACCTGGCCGGTCACCCGCCCGCGGGTTCGCCGACACCACCGAGCACCGCGCTGTAAAAACGAACGAAATCGGCCAGGTTATCTACCGTGACCCGTTCGTTGGTTCCGTGCACGCGACTGCGGTCGCCCGGCCGCATCCAGAACGGGATAAACCGGTAGACGTTGTCGGCAACGCCAGCGAAGTGACGCGAATCGGTCGCACCCACCACTATGCCCGGGGCTACCAGCACCTGCGGCCATACCGCCTTTATCGAACGTTCAAGCAGCCGGTAACCGGCTGCGCCTGTCGAGGAGACCGGAGAGGGTTCGCTCAGCATGCCACCGGGCACCGGTTGCACCTCCACGTCATCATCATCTATCACCCGTCGCACGCGTACTGTTACCGAGTCGACCGAGTCGCGCGGGTGTACGCGAAAATTGACGACAGCCACGGCGCGCTGGGGCAGCACGTTCTCCTTGACGCTGCCCTCGAGCATGGTCGCTGCCGTGGTCGTACGCACAAAGGCCGCCGTCAGCGGGTTGTCCTCGAGCGACCGTACGACCAGCGGTTCGGTCAGCCACAGGTTGGCCAGAGCAGCTCGTTGCCCCAGCGGCAGCTGCGGTGCCAGGGCCGCGAACATCTGCCCTGCTGCCCCGTCAAGAGCTCCCGGGAACTGGTCGGCCTCCAGGCGTGCCACCGCGCGCGCCACCCGGCCCACGGCCGTGTGAAGGGGCGGCATCGACGAGTGTCCACCCTCGTCGGTGGCCACCAGTTCAAGACTCAAGTACCCCTTCTCGGCCGTGCCTATCATGGCCACGGGCTGGTCGAGTCCCTCCACCATGCCGTCGGTGACGACGAGCCCCTCGTCGAGCACCCACGCCAGGCGAACACCGCGGTCTTCGAGCAAACTTGCGCCGGCCCTCGCCCCGGCCCCTCCGCCTAGCTCCTCGTCATGGCCGAAAAAGAAATACACGGTGCGTTGTGGCTGCCACCCACGGGCGAACATCGGCTCTGCAGCCTCCATCAGGCCCACCATCGACGACTTTACATCCAGCGTACCGCGTCCCCACACGCAGTCGCCTTCGATATCACCGCAGGGAGCGATGTCGCCGGAAAACGGCGGCCGGACCCAGTCGCCCTCGGTGCCGGGCTCCACGGGCACCACGTCCAGGTGGGCCATGAACAACACCGGCGCGAGCGCGGGGTCGCTTCCCTGCACGTGGTAGAGCAGGCTATAGCCAGCAACGGTTTCCCGCTGCATGGCCGCGTGCACGGCCGGTCAGCTGGTCTTCATCCAGGCGTGCAGGCGTTCGAACTCACCCCATGCAACTTTGCCCGTGTCCAGGTTTGAAACGGTACGGAATCTGACCGCCTCACCCATACGCCTGGCTACGGCCGCTGCGTCAACCTCCATCTCAAGGCGGGGCACCTTGACCTGTTCGCTGTCCAGACCCGCCGTCCGCACCATTACAACCGCCGCTACCAGGGCAGACCACCATTAATGCTTTATTCATACCGGCTTGATCACACCCCCGAGCAGGCATACTGCCAGAAGGCCTTGCCTGGGGGGAGACGCCGTCCTTTTTACTCGAGGCAGCCCACGCGCTAGGAAAACCAATAGCCATGAGCAGCCTGTCTACAAGCACCGCAAGAAACCCGACCGCCGCCGGCGTCGCTGAGCTGGTAGCCAACCGACCCACCTTCTTCGACATGAAACCGGCGTGGCAGGCCGAGGCCACGCGCATCGAAGATTTCATCTACATGTCGGAGGGCTGTTCGAACTCCTACATGCTGGTGACCAGCGCGGGCCGGGTGATCATAAACACCGGCATGGGTTTCGAGGCTCCCGTGCACAAGCGCGTGTTCGACCAGGCTTGCGACGGGCCGACCACGCACATCATCACCACCCAGGGACACGTGGACCACCTGGGCGGCGTGTCGCGCTTTCGCGAGGCCAGCACGGTCTACATCGCCCAGGCCAACAACGCGGCCTGCCAGCACGACGACAGCCGCATCGCCACGGTGCGGGTAAACCAGTCGGGCACCTGGTTTCAGCACGTGTTCGACTACGCCGCCGAGGTGGCAGCCCGGGACCCGTCGGCCTTTGAACAGGATGTGCCCGGGCCCGACATTACTTTTGAAGACCGTCTCGAGCTCGACTGCGGCGGGCTCAAGCTCGAGCTGCTGGCCGTACCCGGCGGTGAGACCGCGGACAGCTGCCTCGTGTGGTTGCCCGAACACGGGATACTTTTCAGCGGTAATACCGTCGGCCCGTTGTTTCCGCACTTTCCCAATATCAACACCATACGCGGCGACCGCTATCGTTTTCTCGAGCCCTACATGCGGGCCGTCGACCGCATGCGCAGCCTTGAACCCGAGCTGCTGGTGACCGGCCACTTCGCGCCCATCGCCGGCCGTGAACTCATACGCGACAGCCTCGACCAGCTTTACCGCGCTGCCGACCACGTGCACGGCGCCACGCTGGCTGGAATGAACGAAGGCAAGGACGTTTTTACCCTCATGCGAGAGGTCAACCTGCCCGACGATCTCGTCATAGGCCAGGGCTACGGCAAGGTGAGCTGGGCCGTGCGCACGATCTGGGAAAGCTACATGGGATGGTTCAAGGCGGGGTCTACCACCGAGCTCTACCCCACCCCTGCCCGCGACGTGTACGCCGAGCTGGCCGGGCTGGCCGGCGTCGACGCCATAACCACCCGGGGACGCGCCCTGCTCGATGCCGGCGAACCGGAGGCGGCGTTGCACCTGGCCGAGCTGGCCGCCGCCGCTGACACTGCCGGCGACAACAACGGCGACGACAACAAGACGGCGCTTCAACTTCTACTTGACGTGCACCTCGCCCTGCGCGAGCGCGCCTCGGTGTCCAAAGCCGGCGCCAACTTCTGGGAGGACGGCTGGCTGGCGAAGGAGATCGCCCGCCTGCAGAGCCTGCTGGGCCATAGCTGAAGATGAGCCGCCGAAGATGAGCGACGAGATACGCATAGCCGACCTCTCGCAGCCCCAACTCGACGACACACAGCGCGCCGCTATAGCCTGGGCCGAAAGCCAGGCCATAGAATTGAGCGTGGACTCCGTACTGGGCCAGGCCCGCGAAACCACTGGTCTCGTGGATTTAGGACCAGAGGATTTCATCGAGCGACTGGGCTTGCTCTGCGACGAGTGGAGCGCTGACCACGAGATCACCGCGCTCGGCCGCCTCACGCTGCGCAACAAGCTCGCGCAACACGCCACCAGTCGGCTCCTGATACAGGATTGCTGGACGCGGCACCCCGAGATTCTCGACACGGCCATTGAACGGCCAATCATAGTGGTGGGCCTGCCCAGGTCGGGCACCACCCACCTGCTCAACACCCTGGCCGCCGACCCGCGCCTGCGCTCGCTGCCACTTTGGGAATCCTACGAACCGCTGCCGCTTCCGGGCGAGCCCTCCACCGGTGACGAGAACGACCCGCGCTGGTTTCGCTGCCAGAAAGCCTGGGAAGGCATGCAGGCCGTGACGCCCCACCTCGCGGCCATGCACCCGATGAACCCCGACCACGTGCACGAGGAACTCGAACTCATGGGCCCCGACTTCGCCTCGTACAACTACGAGTGGTTGGCGCACTCGCCGCGCTGGCGCGACCACTACCTGGGGCATGATCAGCAGCCCCACTATGACTACATGAAGAACGTGCTCAGGCTGCTGGCCTGGCGCGACCAACAGGCTGGTCTCGCGAGCGGCGGGCAGGCGAGCGGCGACCCAGCGCGGCGCTGGGTACTCAAGTGTCCCCAGCACCTGGAACAGTTGCCCGCGCTCACGCGGACCTTTCCAGACGCGACGGTCGTCGTGACCCACCGCGACCCTGTGGCGGTAATACAATCGACCGTGACCATGCTGGCCTACGGGCAGAGAGTCAGCCGACAACGCGTGCTCGTGGACGAACTGCTGGAGTACTGGACAGCGCGGGTGGAACAGCTGCTCGCGTCCTGCGTGCGCGACCGCGGGCTGCTGGCACCCGCGCACAGCATGAACCTGCACTTTTCTGATTTCATGGCCGACGAAGAGGGCTCCGTGGCCGCTGTATACCAATTGGCGGGCCTCGAGCTCGACGCCGACACGACCGAGGCGATAGCCGATTACCGCCGTCGGCACCCGCGAGACCGCGGCGGGCGCGTTCTCTACGACCTCGCCGGCGACTTCGGCACCGACCCCGACGAGCTACGCAAGCGGTTTGATTTCTACAGCGCGCGCTTCCCTGTAGAAACTATCGCGGGAGAGTAGCAAATGAAGATTCACAGCGATTCATTCAACGACGGACAGCCCCTGCCCCCCGAGTTTGCCGCGGGTGTGCCCGGCGACGACGGACCGGTGCCCGGCCCCAATCGCAGCCCCCACCTGGCCTGGAGCGAGCTGCCGGAGGGCACTCAATCGATGGCCATCGTGTGTCATGACCGCGACGTACCCACGCGACCCGACCTCGTGAATCGCAGCGACGTGACGGTGCCCTACGACATCCCGCGTGTTGATTTTGACCACTGGGTACTCGTCGACATCCCGGCGTCCATGCATGAACTGGCCGTTGCTGCAGACGGCGAAGGTTTTATGCCGCGGGGCAAACAACCCGGCCCCACCAAGCACGGTCGCCGTGGAATAAACGATTTTACCAACTGGTTTGCCGACGACGATGACATGAGCGGCGACTACGGTGGATATGACGGCCCGTGGCCCCCGTTCAACGACGAGCGCCTGCACCACTACGTGTTCACGGTATATGCGCTTGACGTCGAACAGCTCGAACTGGGCGAACGCTTCACGGGTGGCGACGCACTCAATGCCATGGAAGGCCACGTGCTGGACCTGGCCTCGATAGTGGCCACTTACTCACTGCATCCCGACCCGCAGGAGTAGCCGCTTGGCCGCCGCCCATACCAGCGCGACCATGCCCGCGGTGCAGGTACACGGCCCCGGTGTAGCGCAGGTCGATCGTATCGCCGTGCCCTCGCCCGGGCCCGACGACGTACTGCTGGCCGTCGAATACTGCGGCATCTGCGGGTCCGACCTCGGCTACATCGGCATGGGCTCGATGGCCCGCGGCGACCGCCCCATGCCGCGGGGCCCCCCGCTCCCGGGCACCGCGGGCGAGACCGGCCCCAC
>JACNKC010000030.1:14996-29643 GCA_014382245.1 Pseudomonadota bacterium
GAGGTAATGGTAATGGTAGTGGATTCGATTCACGGTGAAAGCACGGTGGCCAACACTGCGCAGCCAAACCTGCCACCGCCCGCGCCTGGCGACGTACTGCTGGCCCTCGATACCTGCCGCGAGTACGGGGCCGACATAGGCTTCGGCATCCTGGGCTCGATGGCCGGCGGCGACCGCCCCATGCCGCTGGGCCACGAGCTCTCGGGCACGGTGGTCGAGACCGGCACCAATATAAACAACACTAGCAACGGCGAGCGCGTGGTCGTCAACCCCATGGCCAACGGCAACACCATCGGCAACGGCGGCCCCGAGGGCGCTTTCGCCCCCCTGCTGCTGGTGCGCAACGCCGAGAAGAGCGGATCCTCGCTGCTCAAGCTGCCCGACGAACTGTCCATGGAAGAAGGCGCGCTGGTAGAACCACTGGCCGTGGGCATGCACGTTGCCAGGCAAGGCAAGGCGCGGGCCGGTGACCGGGCGGTCATCATGGGCGCCGGTCCCATCGGACTGTGCACGCTGCTCGTGCTGCGCCAGCTCGGACTGGAAAACATAGTCGTCGTGGACCTGTCGGCCAAGCGCCTGGCCATGGCCGCGCAACTTGGCGCTACTGTTTTCTGCCCCGACCAGGACGACCCGACTTCGCTGCCGACCTTCCTGCTCAAGCAACACGGCACTGCCGAGCTCATGGGAGGCCCGGTGCCGGCCAGCGAGCTCTACGTTGAGGCCACCGGCGTGGGAAGCGTGTTTACACAAGTGGTACACCAGGCCCGCAGCGGTGCGCGCGTGGTCGTGGCCGGCCTGCACAAGGCGCCCGTGGCGGTCGACATGGTCAACCTGCTCATGCGCGAACTCGTTGTTACCGGCTCCATGGCCTACCCCGACGAGTTTCCCGACGTGATAGAGATGCTCGCGGACGGACAGGTTGACGCCTCGGCACTGGTGAGCCATCGCTTTGCACTGGCCGAGTTTGACCGCGCATTGGCGACGGCCCAGGACCCCGACGAGGCCATCAAGGTGCTCGTCGACTGCCGCCCGCAGGAGAACTGAACAAGTGGCCAACGCAACAGCCAACTACGACTACAGCGGAACCCGGGTGCTGGTAACGGGCGGCAGCAACGGCATCGGCCTGGGTATCGCCCGCGCATTTGCCGACGCCGGCGCGTCGGTAGTAATAACCGGCACCCGCGCCGCGGCCGCCGATTACGACAACGACCTGTCGAGCTTTGACTACAGGCAACTCGACGTACGCGACCGCGCCCGGATAGTGGCGGTAGCCGAGAGCCTCGACGGCCTCGACGTGCTCTGCAATAACGCGGGCGCGAGCCTGCCCGGGGGCCGCGACGAGTACGACCCCGAGGTGTTCGAGGAAGCCGTCGCCATAAACCTGTTCTCGGCCTTCCACCTGGCCTCGGCCTGCCGCGAGATGTTGGCCGCCAGCCCGCTGGCCGCCGCCCTGCTGGCCGACCAGGGCCCCGGCACCCAGGCTCGATCGGCCGCCGGCGCGAGCGTCATCAACACCGCCTCGTTGACGTCGTTTTTCGGCGTCGCCGTGGTGCCGGGCTACGGCGCAGCGAAAGCCGGGCTGGCCCAACTGGGCAAGACCCTGTCCATCGCCTGGGCCCCGCAGGGCATACGCATAAACGCCATCGCCGCGGGCATGATAGAGACCCGCATGACGGCGATCGTCAAAGATACCCCCGAGATGAACGAGCCGGTTCTCGCGCGCACTCCGCTCGGGCGCTGGGGCCGACCCGACGACGTAGCCGGCGCCGCCCTGTTCCTCGCCAGCAGCCAGGCCTCGTTCATAACCGGCAGTACGCTGGTCGTGGACGGTGGCTACTCGGTGATGGGATGAGCAAGTCCGCCAACACACCAGCCCTGCCGCCAATAGACCAGGTGGGCTTCGTGGTGAGCGACCTCGACCAGGCCGTGGACCGTTACGGGGCACTGTACGGCCCGTTTACCTTCATGGACGCCGAAGTCAGCGGCGCCGATTTTCATGGCCGCAAGGCTGACTGCCGGCTGCGCATAGCATTCGGTCACAGCGGCCCCCTCGAGATCGAGTTCATACAGCCTGTCGAAGGCGAGAGCCCGCACGCGGAGTTCCTGGCCGGGGGTGGCGAGGGCATGCACCACCTGCGCTACCGCGTCGACGATCACGACGCCACCGTAGCCCTGCTGGAAGAGCTCGGCTACGCGTCGCTATGGAGCAAGCGACTGGACGAGACCACGGCCTTCAGCTACCTCGAACGCGACGGCGACCCGCTGGTCATCGAGATACTGCAGATGCCGACTTGAAGGGGCACTTACTCGGATCTCGCCTTGAAACGGGTGGTCGAGTTGTCGAGCAGCCCGGCCTGGTCGTAGTCAGCCTGCCAGCACCAGCCGGTATCGGCCTGCAGTTGAATGGCCACCGGCAACACGGCCGGCAGCGGCGCAGCTGCGAGATTCGCTCCGCGTCCCTTCAGCGAAATTTTTGGTTTGCCCTCCGCTCCGGCCTTGAGTGTTACTTTTTCGATTCCGTCGGCCGAGCCCAGCTTGTCGCGGTACTTGAAACCCTTCGTGCCCAGCGCTTTCCAGCAGGGCTTGCCGCTGCACAGGCCGCCTCCCGTGAGATCGGCACCCAGCAGAACTTCTTCGCTGCCCGCACCCCCCTCGTAAATGCACAACGAGAACCCGTCGCCGACAACGGGGTCACCGAACCAGGCCAGGGCGGTGGCCTGTCCGCGCGTCCACTTCCATTTCAAGCGATCCTTGGCATCGTTGCCGTCATCGCGCAGGTCGATTTTTGACTTCCTGGCTGCGGTCGGCTGCAGGCAGTCCTGCCAGGGAGCTGCTACACAGCCCACCCCCGGGTCGCAGATCGAGCAGGCAGGGCAGCTGCCCTGCCCTCCGGGCACACACACACCACCAGCACAGCTGTCCCCCAGTGTACAGACGTCGCCGTCGTCGCAGGGCGCAGAATTATCGACAGCCGCGCAGGCACCAGCGCCATCGCAGAGATTATCGGTGCACACGTTGCCGTCGTCGCTGCAGGGCGTGTCGGCGGCCGTGTTGCAGTCGCCCGCTGCCTCGTCGCAACTATCAGCGCACTCGGTCCCCCCCGCGCAGGGGTCACCCGCGTGCGTGTTACACGTGCCGCCAAAACAGGCATCGGGCCCGTTGCAGAACAACCCGTCGTCGCAGGGCGCAGAATTATCGACAGCCGCGCAGGCACCAGCGCCATCGCAGAGATTATCGGTGCACACGTTGCCGTCGTCGCTGCAGGGCGTGTCGGCGGCCGTGTTGCAGTCGCCCGCTGCCTCGTCGCAACTATCAGCGCACTCGGTCCCCCCCGCGCAGGGGTCACCCGCGTGCGTGTTACACGTGCCGCCAAAACAGGCATCGGGCCCGTTGCAGAACAACCCGTCGTCGCAGGGCGCAGAATTATCGACAGCCGCGCAGGCACCAGCGCCATCGCAGAGATTATCGGTGCACACGTTGCCGTCGTCGCTGCAAAGGCTACCCGCGACCTCGAAAAAGCATAGCGACGAGCAGCAGTCGCCGTCCACGGTGTTGCCGTCGTCGCAATCCTCGCCGGCATCCAACACGCCGTTGCCGCACACGGACAGACTACCAGCCGACAAGAGCACGGTATCGTACTCGGCCACGCTGGTCGCACTCTTTATAAAGCCCAGGTAGCCCGGCGTCGTTATCGGGTTGACCGTGTCAGTGTGGTCCAGGAACAGCACGCCGTCCACGTAGACCTTGATGTTCGAGCCCACCGCCTCAACGCGAAGCCGGTGCATGACAGTGACATCGACGCCGGTCTGGGCCTGGGCGATCACCGCGCCGGCGTCTGAATCATAGAGTGATACGTGTCCCGACGATTTCAGGTACACGCTGTAGCCGCCCTGCGAGCGGTAGTCCTCGGGCAGCGAGCGCCTGATGCCCACACCCGCGTAGCCGGTGGCGTTGACCAGGCGGAGGTCGCATTCGAAGGTAAGGTCGCCAAACTTGTAGTTGTCCAACACCGCGACCGATGCCTCGTTGGTGGTGCCCGTGGCACTGAGCACGCCGGTGCGCTGCCAGTCGGGGCGAAACATCGTCCACGCGTCATCGGGGCTGCCCGCGTCGAAGTTATCCACCAACACCGTGGGAACAGAAACCGTAGAGCCACCGACATCGACAGCCCTGAAGTAGCGCTTGTCTTCGAAAACCAGCACTCCGGCCTTGCGCGCGTTCAACGACAGGCCAAAGACGGTGGTCTGGTTGACCTCGGGCACCGGCATGGCGATGGCCTGTTGCAAATGCGCGCCCGGCGACACGGTGGCCGTGAACGAACCGGAATCTATCGTCTCGCCCAGGATGTGCGTGCGCCACTCCACCGTGACCTGGTCGTCGAGAACGTCGGAAAGGTCCTCGTTGTAAACCGTCAGCGTGCGCGTAGACACCGTGCCCTCGTTTAACGCGGGCAGCAGGGCCGAGGGGGCGTAGAGGCCGGTGTAGAGGTCGTCGTAGTCGTGGTCGTAGACCGCGTTGGCGGCGAACGACGCCTTGAACATGGGCCAGGTGTAGCGCCACGAAGCATTCAGCCCTTCCTGTCCGATCGTGAACGGGCGAATGTCGGCGAGATCGTTGTAGCGGTAGCCGCGTATCATCATCGCCTTTATGCGCCCCCAGGACCGGGGATAAAACACGCTACCCGTGCTGCTCGACGGTGCCTTGTTGAACATCCACTCGCCCACGCCCGTCGGCCGGTCAAAAATCACACCATCCATCCAGTAGGGGTCGAGGCTGTACCAGTTCGTCCACGCGTGCGACGCGCCGAGATCCTGCAGGTGCGCGACGCTCGAGGGATAGTGCTTATTGCTGGTGGCCGCCGAACCGCCGATGGCGCCGCCGCCGTCGCAAATCACCGGCAGGGTCTGTTCGTGCAGGCGAAGTTCAGTCTCAAGCGATACCAGGTCGGCGGTGGTCATACCCGCGGGCAGGTTCTTGTACAGGCACTCGTTGGCTACCGCCCACTCCACTATGGATGGATGATTGCGATCACGAGGAACCCACTCCGATATATGGGCACGCGCGTTGGCCCAGAACACGGGGTCGAACAGCGCGAGGTTCTCGTCACTGCAGTACACCGACGACTCGGCCACCACCATCAGGCCCATCTCGTCGCAGACGTCGAGAAACAAGGGCGGTGGTGGCTGGGTATGATAGCGGACGATGTTGACCCCTATGTCCTTCCACTCCTGCACCTCGGCTTCGACCTGGGCGCGGGTGTCGAACAGCGACTGCGGGTACACATGGGCATCGCCGCGCAGGTTGAGCCTGCTGCCGTTGAGACGGTACTCGGCGCCCACGATGGCCAGCTCACGCCAGCCGAAAAAAGTGTCGCTCTTCGTGTCCAGCGCCGTCGTCGACTCCACGACCCGCGTGTCGAGCGAGTAGAGCTGCGGACGGTCGGGCCACCAGGCCAGCGCTGTTGTCCACGCCTCGCTGAGAACAAACGTGTGTTGCTGCCCGGCTGCTATGCTGACCGCCGCCGAAGCGACAAATGTCTTCACCAGGCTGCCTCCATCGAGTACGTCGTTCTCCACCGAGGCCAGGTGGGCCACCGTGTCGTCGTTGCGCACCGTCACGCGCAGCTCCAAGGTCTGCGCAGCCACGCCGGTCACCACGTGCACGTCGTCTACGTGCACCAGGGGCAGCGCCAGCAAGGACACCGACTGGGCTATGCCCAGGTAAGCCGGGATCGAACCCGGCCTGAAGGGCAAGCCGGGTGGGTAGGTATAAAACCCTCCTACATTGACGACCTCCTGGTCGAAAACCTCAACGCTGAGTGTGTTGCCCAGGGCGACCACCGTGTCGGTGACATCGAACTCAAAAGGCGTTCCGTCACCGTCATGGGTGGCAAACACGTTGCCGTTCACGCTCACGATCGCGCGAAAACTCACCGCGGCAAAACGCAGTATCACCCGGTGGGCCGCCCACTCGGCGGGCACATCGAAGGTAGTAGAGTAAGTGGCGTGGGTCACGTCGGGCCAGGTGGCCGTCGTGTCCCAGAAAGCGGGCACCGGCATGGTGCCGGGCACGCCTGCCTGGGCGCCATCGTGGGGCAGGAAGTTCCAACTACCGTCGAGCGACAGCTGGTAGCGATCGGCCGGTCCTGCCTGCGCGGGCACCGCCAGCAGCGCGACCACGAGCGACGCAGCCGACAGAACGGCCGCCATTATTACCACCATCCGCGAGGTCGCCGTCGAAGCGACCGGGGAGGTGAGCAGGTGTCGGCCAGTCATAACAGATCAGTTCGGCGATCCGATGGCCAAATCATCCCACCAGATTTCCAGGGGCAGACCGGCCGCCTTGAGCGCGCAGACCAGCTGGCCCGAGGTGTAGAGCTTGAGCGGATGGAAATCCTTAAAGCCGTCCTGGCTGCCGACCGGAGCGTCGGGGCTGTAAGTCCAATTGGTCACGTCGGCTATGGTATGGGCCTGCCCGATGTCGTCGGTCATGCGCACATGAGCACGCCCACTGCCAGCATCGCCCTCTTTCATGGTGACCTCAAGAGTGAACCACTTGCCGTGGGGAACCTCCACGTCGGATACGCCGTCGCCCACGGAAGGCCATACGCCGATCCAGTTACCCGCGCCCGCGTCCTGCTTCTCGGCCTTTAGCGAGAAGAAAAACCGCTCGCCAGTGCCCGGGGCCTTATCCATGCCCAGGGTTATGCGAAAGCTGTCGTCTTCGGCCGGCTGGTTGTTCCAGAACTCGCCCAGCGTGAACCAGGTTACTGGCTCGGGCTGGTTCACGATGGCGTCGAGGGCGGGCTTGCCCAGGCGAACGCGTAGCCGGTAGTCCAGCCTGCCCAGGCCGGGGTTGTCCTGCACCACGGCTTGTATACGCGATTTTCTCGCGCCGAGAGCGTCGTTGTTGCAGGCGATGGCGTCGTCGCTGACGACCTCGTTGGGTTCACCAATGCGCCCGTAAAGCACCTGGTTGGATGGGTTGTCGGGATCGGGCACGAGATTGAGCGAGCGCTGGCTGCGGTCG
Organism: Pseudomonadota bacterium; assembly: GCA_014382245.1. GTDB lineage: Bacteria > Desulfobacterota > Binatia > UBA1149 > UBA1149 > UBA1149. The sequence continues at coordinate 22,026 of JACNKC010000030.1, forward strand.
CCCCCACCGAAGCAGAAGTGAAACTGGCCGAAGGGTCCGGCCAGGCCCCCCTCGAGGTCGTTCTCCCAGTGGTTGGGAGGCGGGACCGAAGAGTCCATGCCCCACAGATCATCGGTGCAGGGCGCCAGGGTACCCGTGGAATAAACATGGTTGGTGTCGTCTTCAAAGCCCGACTGAAACACGAGGTTGGGAACGTCCGGAAGAAAACTCCTATCGGCGCGGCACTTGACCGACTTGCTGTTGTTGTCGCTGCACTGGCTGAAGCGAGCCAGGTAACAAGCGCCCGTGCTGTCGGTGATCTGCAGGGTTATGGGCAGTGCCAGCGGTGCCACGAGCAGGTCGATCAGGCCTTGCTTGCCCTTGAGCTTGAAGAGATCACGCTTGCTTATGATCTTCTCGATACCATCTATGGGCGAGGGATCGTCCCTGGCCTTGTACTTCCACACGCGCACGGGCGTACCGCCGCTGCGCCAGGCCGACGCCGAGGCCAAGCCGTAATCAAGCGTGGCCAGTACAGTGCCGGCGGCAGCCATCTCGATCGCGGTCGTACCCGAGGCCGGGTCGGCTATGAGAAAATCAACCGACTTGTCCTTAGCCTTCCAGTTCAGTTTGCTGCGCGAATTACCAGCTGCCGGCTTTATCTTGAGCTTACCACCGTCGATGGCAGTACACTGGGCCCCTGCCTGGTCGACCCCTACAGGGACCGAGAAGACCACGCAGAGCAGCGCGACCACGCAGCTTACCAGTTGGTTCCGGCGCATAAGTTTTCCTCGTTGGAGACGTTCTGTTGCCGGGCGACTGGCAGCCGAAAAACGACCCTACTCCTGCTTGTACCGTACAGGAGCGCCATTCGTCAACAGCGAGTTGTCCAGCTGGCATTTTCTCGGGGCAGAAACGAAGGCAAGCCAGGCAAGGTGCTCCCCTGTTGGGGGGGGTAGGTCGACGGCCAAGGCAAGAAAGTCTGACCGAAGGCCTCAGCCGGCCAGCAGGCTGTCGGCCAGGCGCTGCCGTTCGTGTTGAGCGTCGCCGAGCAACACCGACTGGGCGCGGGCACGGCGGTAGTAGTGGTGAGCGGAATGCTCCCAGGTAAAGCCCATCCCACCGTGCAGGTGGATGAGATCAGCAGCCGTTCGCGCAAAAGCATCGCAGCACATCGACCTGGCCAGGGGCGCGGCCTCGACAAGCTCGGCGGCATTTTCATCGGTACCCTGGTCGGCAGCCCACCATGCCCAGTAGGCCGCCGAGCGCGCCAGCTCCAGGTAAAGACGACCATCGGCCAGTCGATGCTTGACGGCCTGGAAGCTCCCAATGCTGCGCGAAAACTGCATGCGTTCTTTCGCCCAGGCGATGGCCTGCTCCTGGCAGGCGGCCGCCGCGCCCACTTGTTCGGCGGTCATCGCCGCGCGCGCGCGGTTGAGCGCCCGCGCGGTTGCTTCCTTGCCGGCAGCCACCGCCAGGCGCCGCGCGGGAACAGCCGACAAGGCCAGGTCACCCACCGAGCGGGTAAGATCAAGGCTGCTGGTCTGCTTTATCGTCAAGCCGCGGGCGTCCGACTCAACTGCAAACAAAACGGCGTCGCCTTCATGATCGGCCCACAGCAACAGCAGGTCGGACTGGGCCGCAAAGGGAACGTGCGCGCAGCTTCCGTCGATCTGCCAGCCACCGTCATCGCTCGGCTGGGCCTCCAACGCGGGCAGCTCACCAGAGGCCACCGCCAGGTAAGCGGCCACGTCGACCGTGGCCAGCTGTTCACCCGCTGCCAGGGCGGGCAACAGTTCGGACTGGGCGTCTTCGTCGGCCAGCTCCAGCAGCAAGCCCGTTGCCAGGCAGGCCGAGGTCCACAGCGGACCGCCCGCCAGTTGCCGGCCGAGTTCTTCGAGCGCGATGCCCATTTCGAGATAGCCGAAACCCGCACCGCCCAGTCGCTCGGGCACCAGCAGACCCGCAAGGCCCAGCTCGGCGCTCGCCTGTTGCCAGGCCTTGCTGTCGTAGACTTCGCCGTCGTCTGCACCCGCCAGCGTGCTCACGCCTTCGAGCGACCAACGCTGCTCGGCAAAGCGTCGTACGATTTCGCGGAACTGCTCCTGCTCTTCGCTGAAACCGAAGTTCATCCTGCTGCATTCCAGGCGCTCATGATCCGGCCGGTAGATCCTCGAAGGGGGTGTCGGCCCACGGGTCCTCTTCGCGCGGTAGGCCGAGCACCTGCTCGGCGATTATGTTGCGCTGCACTTCGTCGGTGCCACCGCCAATGCGCAGGCCAGGGGCGAAATAAAAGCGGTGCTGGGCTTCGCCCTCGCCAGTGAGCGCCGCCCTGCCCTCGGCTCGCATCATGACGTCGGCCGCTTGTTCAAAAATTTCGGCGATCGCCAGTTTCATGACCGACGCCTCGGCCGTGGGATCTTCGCCACGGCCGAGCTTGGTGTTGACGCGCGCGTTGAGCAGCTCGAGACTGCGCGACCACGCGTAGAGCCCCGCGAGGCGATCGCGCAACAACTGGTCGGGCGCGGGGATGTTCTCGCACAAATGGGCCAGCACCTCGTCAAAGCTGAACATGCGCGAGGCCGAGCCAATTGACATGCGCTCGTGCAACAGCGTGGTACGGGCTATCGGCCAGCCCTGCCCCTGTTCGCCCAGGCGGTTGGCATCGGGTACCCGCACGTCGTCGAGAAAAACTTCGTTGAAGTGAGCGCCTCCGCTCATGTCGCGCAAGGGGCGTACCTCGATGCCGGGCGTTTTCATGTCGACGAGAAAATAGCTCAGGCCCTTGCGCTTGGGCAGCGAGGGGTCGGTACGCGCAATGATAAATCCCCAGTCGGCGTGGTCGGCAAAAGTCGACCATACTTTCTGACCGTTGATGACCCACTGGTCCCCGTCGCGCTCGGCACGGGTGCGCAGGCCGGCCAGGTCACTGCCCGCGCAGGGCTCGCTGAAAAGCTGGCACCACATGAGCTCGCCCCTGAGTGTCGGTTCGAGAAAACGGCTTTTCTGCTCGTCGTTGCCGTAAGCGATGATGGTGGGCCCGGCCATCGCGATGCCGCCCATCAGCGATGTTTCGGTGATGCCAACGCGCGCGAGCTCCTCGTTCCACACAACCTGCTCAATGGGACCCAGGCCGCGGCCACCGTACTGCTGGGGCCACATGATCGCGCCCCAGCCAGCGTCGGCCAGCAGGCGCTGCCAGCGCCTCGACGCGGCCACCACTGCCTCGTGATCGGCGTCGGGGCCGGTGTTGGCGCCCTCCTGGGCGGCAGCGTTTTCAGCCAGGAAAGCGCTCGCATCGGCTCGAAACGCCGCCTCCAGCGGGCTGTCATTGAAGTCCATCGCCCGACTAGAACACGTTCTATTTCCCAACGCCAAAAACGGGAGTCCAGGAGCCCTTCCCTTGACCGAGCCGAGGCGGGCAGACAGGTTGCGAGGCTATGGCGATTGATTTCAGCTTCCCACCCGAGATTGAAAAACTCCGCGAGCGCGTGCGCGAGTACATCGAAGACGTCGTCCTTCCCGCCGAGCGCGAGATAGAGGAATCGGGCGAGGCCCGTGATGTGCTCATAGGAGGCGTCAAGAAAATGCGCCGCGAGGCCCGCGAGCGCAGCCTCTGGCTGCCGCACATGCCCGAGGAATACGGCGGCATGGGCCTGGGGCACGTTGCCATGGCGGCGGTGTCGGCCGAGGCCGCGCGCGCGCGCTTCGGACCCTTTGCCTTGAACGCCCAGGCTCCCGACGAGGGCAACATGCACACCCTGCTGCACTGGGCCACCGACGAGCAGAAAGAAAAATACCTGCGCCCGCTGTGCGACGGTCGCGTCCGCTCCTGTTTTGCGATGACCGAGCCCGAGGTTGCCGGCAGCGACCCCTCCCTCATCCAGACCCGCGCCCAACTGGAGGGCGACCAGTGGGTCATCAACGGACACAAGTGGTTCATCTCGGGAGCCAACCGGGCCGCCTTCGCAATTCTCATTGCCCGTACCGAGGACGAGCCCGACGACCCGCGGGCGGCAAACTCGGCCTTTCTCGTTGACCTGCCGACCGACGGCTGGGAAGAAGTGCGCGACATCGAGACCATGTCGGGCGGCCACAACCACTGCGAAATACGCTTGGACAACCTGCGCCTTCCCCGCGAAGCCATGCTCGGTGGCCGCGGCGACGGGCACCGGCTGGGACAGTACCGCCTGGGGCCGGCACGACTGGCGCACTGCATGCGCTGGCTGGGACAGGCCGAACAAGCGCTCGAGATGATGGTGGAACGCGCGGCAAGCCGCTACGCCCACGGCAGCTACCTGTCCGAAAAGCAGGGCATACAGTGGATGATTTCTGACTCCACCATCGAACTCTACCAGGCCAAGCTGATGATCCTGCACACCGCCTACCTCATTGACCGTGGCGACGATTTCAAGAGCGAGTCTTCGATGACCAAGTACTTCGTGGCCACGATACTGGGCCAGATCATCGACCGGGCCATACAGGTACACGGCGCGCTGGGCTACTCGACGGACACGCCGCTGGCCAAGATGTCACAGCAGGCGCGCTGGGCTCGGTTTGCCGACGGCGCTGACGAGGTACACCGTTGGCGCATCGCGCTTCGCACGCTGGAAAGCTGGAAGCGCGACGGCGACCTCAAGGCAGCCACCGGCAACCTGCCACTGTAGGCGAGGAAGAACCATACATGCCGACCGTGATGGAGAAACTCGAAGACGGCGTACTGCTGCTCACGCTCAACCGCCCCGAGGCAAAAAATGCATTTAACGCCGAGCAGTGGCGCGAAGCCCGCTTGTCCTTGCAGCGGGCGATGTCCGACGGCGCGGTACGAGTGGTCGTGATCACCGGCGCTGGCGGTGCCTTTACCGCCGGCCAGGACCTGGGCGAAATGGGCGCCATCGACACCTCGGACACCTCGGCCGAGAACGGTTTCTCGCTGTTCATGGACGAGCTGGCGGAGTTCGATAAACCGTTGATCGCGGCCGTCAACGGCGTGGGCGTGGGCATCGGGCTGACCATGCTGCTGTACTGCGACTACGTTTACATGTCTCGCGATGCGCGTCTGCGTGCGCCCTTCATCACCCTGGGCGTGGTGCCCGAAGCAGCCAGCAGTTACCTGTTGCCGGTGATATGTGGTTGGCGGGCGGCGGTCGACCTGCTATTCGAATCTGATTTCATTGACGCCGACCGCGCCCTCGAGCTGCAACTGGCCACCCAGCTATGCCAGCCCGAGCAGGTGCCAGGGATGGCGCTCGAGCGGGCAGCCCGGCTGGCGGCCAAACCGCTGGGCTCACTGCGCCACACCAAGCGACTACTCATCGCCTCGCGCAACGAGCAGGTCGTTTCCGCGCGCCGCCGCGAAGACAAGGCTTTCATGGGTCGCATAGGAAGCCCGGAAAACATCGAGGCAATAACGGCCTTCTTCGAAAAGCGGGCGCCTGATTTCGACGGTGTTCCGCCACACGACAAGGACGAGTAAGCCCCTATTCGACCTGCTCGCGGGCCCAGCGATAGTCGGCCTTGCCACTGGGGCTGCGCTGGATCTCTTCGCGAAACACGAAGGCCTTGGGCAGCTTGTAGCGCGCCACGTGCAGGGCGGCTTCCGCCAGGAGTTCTGCTTCGCCCGCGGTTGCGCCGTCGCGCAGGTGGACGACAGCCACTACCTCCTGCCCCCAACGGTCACTCGGACGGCCGGCCACCACGGTGTCGTAAACGTCGGCGTGGTGCTTGAGCGCGGCTTCGACCTCCTCGGCAAAGATTTTTTCGCCACCCGAGTTGATGGTAACCGAGTCTCGCCCGAGTACGTCGATGACCCCACCCTCGCGCCAGCGCGCGCGGTCGCCCGGCACCGAGTAACGCACGCCGTCGATGACCGGAAAAGTACGCGCGGTCTTTTCAGCGTCGTCGAGGTAGCCCAGCGGCACCCGCCCGGTCTGGGCAAACCAGCCGGTCTCGTCGTCACCCGGCTTGAGCAAGCGTGACAGGTCTTCTGACACCACGCAGGAACCCGGCGCGGGTAGAAAATCGCCCGTCGTCACGCCACTATCGCGGTTGCTGGGGTTGCTCCCCTGCATGCCGGTCTCTGAAGAGCCGATAGAGTCCATTATGGTTGCGTGCGGCACCAGCTCGAGCAGCGCCTCCTTGTTGTCTGTCGAAAGCGGCGCGCCGCCCGAGCCGATGATCATCAGCCCGGAGAGGTCGTAGTCGCCGCGCTTGATCTCGTCGATCAGCGGGCGCGCAAACGCGTCGCCGACCATGGAAAACGATACGCATTTTTCGCGCACAAGGGTTGAGAGAAAATCGGCGGGATCGAGTTTCTCGACCACCCTGGGAATGACCAGCGTTGAGCCCATGCACATCATCATGAAACCGGCCCACTGGGCGGCCCCGTGCATGAGCGGCGGCCCGACCACTGCAGAAAACGGCGCCGAGTTGGCTGCCTGCTCGAACAAAGCGTCGGCCGACTCGAGCTCCACGCCGTCCAGGCCACGCCCTCCCATGGCCGCCACGAAAATATCAGCGGAGCGCCACAACACGCCCTTGGGCATGCCGGTGGTGCCTCCCGTGTAGAGCACGTAAAGATCGTCGGGCGAGGGCTGCACCGAGTCGGGCAAGGCCGGAGCCGAGGCCAGCGCCTGCTCATAGTCGACCGCGCCGGGCAGCAGCTCGTTTCCCGAATCATCCGCGACCTGTATGAGCAGCTCGACCTTGGGCAGTCGTGCGCGGACGGCAGCCACCTGCGGCGCGAACACGGAGTTGTATATGATCGCGCGCGCGCCGCTGTTTTCGAACAGGTACTGGAGTTCTTCCTCGACGTAGCGGTAGTTAACGTTGAGCGAAGCCGCCCGCGTGTACCAGCAGCCGAGCATGCCCTCGAGGTACTCGTTGCCGTTGTATAGGTACAAGCCCACGTGGTCCTGGCCTGATTCGTGACCGCTGAGCCCGGCGCGCTCCGTGTGACACCCGAGTCCGTGCGAATGCAACAAACCCGCCAGTTGCCGAGAGCGCTCGTGGACCTGCGAGTAAGTCAGCCGGCGATCGCGCCAGACCAGCAGCTCGCGGTCGGGCATGGCTGAAGCAAGGGTGTCAAAAACCTGCGCAAACGAAAATTCCATGCGGCAGTTTTAGCAGAGCGCATTGCTCACGCCACCTCTCCGCGCGGGCGAGGCAAAGAAAAACCCCGGGCTCCTCGTGAGAGCCCGGGGCGTCCGTGGCCGGGGAGAGGCCACGTGGCCGGCAAGGGTAGTTACCGACCGGGGCCAGTCTATTTCAGCCCAGGCAGAAATCGCTGGCGACGTTGTTGGTCTCGTCCGACTCCAGCTCGGTACCCGTCGAATCGACCGTGATCTTGAACTGGCAGTTAGGCTGGTAGCACCAGTTCGGGCTCACCGGGAAAGGCACCGCCACCGAAGTCGAAACACCCGCGCCAAGAGCGGGCACCGACACACTGTTGGTGACCGGACCAGTGGCCGTCTGGAACTCCACCGACACCTGTGTAGGCCCGGCGCCAGCGGCACCCTGGTTTTCCACGGTCACAAGCAGGTTAGCAGCCGCCGCATCCCGCATGCAGAAACTACCCGTCAAGGGACTTGGCACCGGGATCAGGTCCGGCTGGTCGTTGGTGTCGAACACCTTCCAGGTG
>JACNKC010000030.1:29668-30025 GCA_014382245.1 Pseudomonadota bacterium
AATCACTAAACACACGATGGCCGAACTGGTCGACCACGTCCTGGGCACTGGGCGGCATCGCGCCAGCAGGATCCTTGGGGCAACGAACCTTGTAGCAGAGAAAATCGTTGGTCAGGTCCTGGCCAACCACGTCCTCGTGCGGGGCATCGCGCTTATCGTTGGGCTGCATGGTGCGATCTTTCTTGACCGGCAGGCAGAACTCCTTGCTCTTGACCAGTATCCTGCAGCCGGCTTCGCTCGGGTACATTGATTGGTCAGAGTTCGTGATGAGGTCGGCTACCGCCATGTACTTGTGAGAGTCTTTGATCTTGTAGCATTTCAGGTGGTCGTTGACGTCCTGGGCCTGCGAGATCGCGG
>JACNKC010000120.1 GCA_014382245.1 Pseudomonadota bacterium
CCGTTTAGTCATCCCCGGATCATGATCCAGGAGCCCAGGCGCGGAAAACGCGGCCTCACTTCCGATTCATGCACCAACGCCTATGTGATGAGGATTCTTAAACTTGCCTTCCTGGCTCCCGATATCATCGAGGCCATCCTTGCAGGCAGGCAGCCGGTCGACTTATCCCAGGAACGACTTCGCCGCACCTTTTCTCTGGACTGGAGCGAGCAGCGCCAAAGGCTCGGATTCCCACCCGCGTCAGACGCGCCGGGCAATACTTAGGCCTCGTACCGGCTCCCCTACCAGGCTTTCCCGGCCCATTATTCTCCAGTCCTACGCTTTTACCGGACCCTCTCTCGTCGCCCCTGCCTGCCGTGTAGTCAGTAGCGCAACACCCCAAGCGGTCCTACAGGCCCCCGCGAGTGGGACCGGCGAAAGTCCTGGCAGAGAAAAACGACCTCGAAGGCCGTATATACGATTCTCCGGACCGCTCACAGAAACGCCTTTGGCCCCGGACTGCCCGTTATCTTTGAACCTTTCGCGCACCTGCGAGACATCTCCGTACAGAGAAGACTGGGTGGCGGAGGGGGCGAGATTCGAACTCGCGGACCCTTGCGGGTCGCCGGTTTTCAAGACCGGTGCCTTAAACCAGACTCGGCCACCCCTCCATGTACACCCCACGATGTTCACCCCGCTGCTTGCCGAAGCAGACCTGCTACCTTTTCGGGGTTTGAGACCACGTCTCAAATCCCGAAAAGGTACGTCTTCCCGTTCTTCAGGAGATGAGTTGCTGGCCTCCCATGTAGGGCTGCAGTACCTCCGGGACGTCCACCGTGCCGTCGGCGCGCTGGTAGGTCTCGAGCACTGATATGAGCACGCGCGGCAAGGCCAGGCCCGAACCGTTGAGCGTGTGCACGAGCGCCGGCTTGTCCTTGCCGGCCTTGAAGCGGATGTTGGCGCGGCGGGCCTGGAAGTCGCGGAAGTTCGAACAGGAACTCACCTCCAGCCATTCCTCGCAGCCGGGAGCCCACATCTCGACGTCGTACTTCATGGCGGCCACGAAACTCAGGTCACCGGTGCACATCTGTATTACGCGCCAGGGTATGCCCAGGCGGCGTGATACCTCCTCTGCGTTACCCAGCAGTTCGAGCAACTGGGCGTCCGAGCTGTCTGGATGCACGAAGCGCACCATCTCGACCTTGTCGAACTGGTGGCCGCGCTTGATGCCGCGCACGTCGCGGCCGGCCGACATCTTTTCGCGACGAAAACACGGCGTGAAAGCCACGTGCTTTATCGGCAGCGAATCGGCCGCCAGCACCTCGTCGCGGTACATGTTGGTCACGGGCACCTCGGCGGTAGGCACCCACCAGAAGTCTTCCTCTATGTCGCGGTAGAGATTGTCGCCGAACTTGGGCAGGTTGCCGGTGCCCAGCAGGCACTCACCGCGCACCATGGCAGGCGGATAAACCTCGCTGTAACCGTGCTCGCGGCTGTGCAGGTCGAGCATCCAGCTGATGAGGGCGCGCTGCAGGCGGGCACCGTCGCCCTTGAGAACGTAGAAGCGCGTGCCCGAAATCTTAACGCCCCGGTCGAAGTCGATGATGTCCAGCTTCTCACCGATCTCCCAGTGCGGCAGGGGCGTGAAGTCGAACTCGCGGCGCGCACCTTCTTCGCGCAACACCACGTTCTGCTCTTCGCCCTCTCCCACCGGGACGTCTTCGTGGGGAAAGTTGGGCAGCTCGAGCATGGCCGATTCGAAATGCTCCGTGACCTCGTCCAGCTGCTTCTCGGCTGCGCCCATCTCCTGTCCCATTTCTCGCACCGAGGCCTTGGCCGCTTCCTGCTCGTCGCCCGGCGACATGGCACCTATCTGCTTGGAGCGGCTCTTTCGGTCCGCACGCATCTGTTCGACCGCGGCAATCAGCTCACGGCGGCGCGCGTCGAGTTCGACCACGGCCGTCAGCTGCTCGCGATCGCAGCCCACCAGGGCCAGGCGGTCGGCTGCCGCCGCGGGGTCTTCGCGTATGAACTTTATGTCGAGCATAGTCTTGCCGGCCCGGGCAGATCAGTCTTCGGAAGCACAGTCGAAAGCGTCAACCACGTGCACGCACTCAAGGCTGCCGCTCTCAACGGCCACTACGTCAAAGCGTGCGGCCCGATCCAGACCATGGTGCCTCGCCAGCCATTCGACCGCAACGCGCGACACCTGCTTACGCTTTCGCTGGTCTACCGCCGCGAGAGCCGAGTCGAGGTCGGCCCTGAGTTTTACCTCCACGAACACCAGCTCCTCGCCGTCCAGGGCCACGAGGTCGATCTCGCCCGAAGTGAGCCTGACGTTTCGGTCGAGCACGCGCATGCCGGCACGCTCAAGACACTCAGCCGCTGCCTGCTCACCGGCCCGGGCCAGGCGCAAGCGCCGTTGGCCGAGGCTCTCGGCCTTCTGCCTTCTGTCCTGCCCGGCCATCACGATACCATCGCGGCAAACATACCCTCCCCCGCAACCCGCTCTCAAGGGCTGGGATGTAATTTTCAAGGCGCCGTGTTAGACAGCGAGAATATGAAGATTTCGCAGGCCGAGGTTCGCCGCGTGGCCACGCTGGCCCGGGTGGAACTGGATGACGACGAGCTCGAAAGCGTGGGACGCGACCTCAACCGCATACTCGACTACGTGGCCAAGCTCGACGAGCTCGACACCAGCACGGTAGAGCCCACCGCCCAGGTGGTCGACTTTGCCGCGCCCATGCGAACCGACGAGGTCACCAGCAAGCCGGCTCCCGAGGACGCCGTGGCCAACGCTCCGCGCAGCGACAAGAACTTCTTCGTCGTGCCCAACATAATCGAGTAGAAAGGGTCTCACGCCGTGTCCGAACTCACCGACGAACTCACCGACCTCGGGGTCACCCAGGCATCGCAGAGGCTGGCAGCCCGCGATGTAAGTTCTGAGGAACTCACCCGCGCCTTCCTCGAGCGCACGCTTGCGCTGGACCAGGGCACAAGCCAGGCGATCGGCGCCTACCTGGAGCTCAGCGCCGAGTCGGCGCTCGACCAGGCCCGCGCGGCCGACGCACTGCTCGCCAACGGAGACCCGACCGCTCCACTCACGGGCGTGCCCATAGCCCTGAAAGACATCTTCATCACCCGCGACATGGCCACCACCTGCGCGTCCAGAATACTCGCCGGCTTCAAACCCAGGTTTGACGGCACGGTGGTGGCGCGCCTGCGCGAGGCCGGGGCCGTGATAACCGGCAAGCTCAACATGGACGAGTTCGCCATGGGCTCATCGACCGAGAACTCGGCGCTGGGCACCACCCGCAACCCGTGGAACCATGCCTGCGTGCCCGGCGGCTCGTCGGGTGGCTCGGCGGCGGCGGTGGCCGCGCGCATGGTACCGGGCAGCTTCGGCACCGACACCGGCGGCTCGATCAGGCAGCCGGCAGCGCTTTGCGGAGTGGTTGGCATGAAGCCCACCTACGGACGCGTGAGCCGCTACGGGGTAATAGCCTTCGCCTCGTCTCTCGACCAGGTCGGCCCGCTGGCCAACAGCGTTGAAGACACCGCCCTCCTGTTCGAGGCAGTGGCCGGACACGACCCGCGCGACTCGACCTCCATTCCGCAGCCGGCGCCCGACTGCCGCGGCTCCCTGCACGACGGCGCAAAAGGACTGCGGGTGGGCGTGCCGGGCGAGTACTTCGGCGAGGGCCTGGACCCCGAGGTCGAGAAATCTCTGCGCGCGCTGCTGGCCGCGTTGGAACGCGAGGGCGCGAGCCTGGTCGAAGTGGAGCTGCCACACACCGAGTACGCGGTGGCCACCTACTATATAGTGGCCACGGCCGAGGCTTCTTCGAACCTGGGCCGCTACGACGGCGTGCGCTACGGCTTGCGAGAAGGCGAGGACGGCGGATTAACGAACATGTACGGGGCCAGTCGCGACGCCGGTTTCGGTGCCGAGGTAAAGCGCCGCATCGTGCTGGGCAGCTATGCGCTGTCGGCCGGCTACTACGATGCTTACTACCTCAAGGCCATGAAGGTGCGCACGCTCATTCGCCGCGACTTCGACCAGGCCTTTGAGAACTGCGACGTCCTGCTCACGCCGACCTCGCCCGACACGGCGTTTGAACTCGGCTCGCGCACCGACGACCCGCTGAAGATGTACTTGAGCGACGTGCTCACCATTCCCTGCAACCTCGCTGGACTGCCCGGCCTGTCGCTGCCCTGCGGGCTCGACTCCAAGGGCCTGCCCATAGGTGCGCAATTGCTGGCGCCACCGCTGGCCGAGCCCCTGCTGTTCCGGGCGGCACGCGCCTGCGAAGAACTCGTCGGTTTCGACCAGCGACCTCCCGAACAAGACCTGGCCGGGGGCGCCGGCAAATGAGCCACTACGAGCAGGGCGACTGGGAAGCCGTCATCGGCATAGAAACGCACGTTCAGATGCTCACCCGCAGCAAGCTGTTCTGCGGCTGCTCGGCCAGCTTTGGTGCCCAGCCCAACGAGCACACCTGCCCGGTGTGCCAGGGCATGCCCGGCGTGCTGCCGGTGGTAAACGCACAGGCGGTTGAGTACGCGGTGATGGCCGCGCTGGCACTGGGTGGCGAGGTGCAACCCACCAGCCGCTGGGCGCGCAAGAACTACTTCTACCCCGATCTCCCCAAGGCCTACCAGGTATCGCAGTACGAACTGCCCTACTGCCTGGGAGGGCAGGTCACGCTGCTGGTCGACGGTGAAGAACGCAACATCACGCTCACGCGCATACACATGGAAGAAGACGCCGGCAAGAACATCCACGACGCGCACTCGGATTTTTCTTACGTCGACCTTAACCGCGCCGGCGTGCCACTGATGGAGATCGTCAGTGAGCCCGAGATCCGCTCGGCGGCCGAGGCGGCAGCATACATGCGCAAGCTGAGGACGGTTGTGCGCTGGCTGGGCATCTGCGACGGCAACATGAACGAGGGCAGCATGCGCTGTGACGCCAACGTGTCACTGCGCAAGCGCGGCACGAGCGAACTCGGCACACGCGCCGAGGTAAAAAACATGAACAGCTTTCGCGCCGTCGAGCGCGCGGTCAACTACGAGATCGAACGCCAGGCCGAGCTCTTGAACGCCGGGGAAGAGATCACCCAGGAAACACGCCTCTGGGACGCCGAGCACGGCGTCACCCGCTCCATGCGCAGCAAGGAAGAAGCCCACGACTACCGATATTTTCCTTGCCCCGACCTGCTGCCGCTGGTCATTGCCGACGAACTCGTCGGAAGAGTTAGCGCCGCATTGCCGGAATTGCCCGACGCCAGGCGCGCGCGCTTCGTGGATAGCTACGACCTTTCGGCATACGACGCCGAGGTGTTGACGGCCGGCCGCGAACTGGCCGACTACTACGAAGCAGCCGTGGCCGCGCACGACAACCCCAAGCTGGTGGCCAACTGGGTGATGGGCGACGTGCTCCGCGCTACCCGGGAGGCCGCGGGCGAAGGCGAGGTTGATTACTCGCGCATCCCACTGGCCCCCGAACGCCTGGGCGCGCTGCTGGCGCTGATAGACGACGGAAGCATAAGCGGCAAGATCGCGAAAACCGTTTTCGAGCGCATGCTCACGGGCAGCGACGACCCCGCCGATATCGTGGAGCGCGAAGGGCTGGCGCAGGTCAGCGACTCGGGCCAACTCGAAGCCTGGATAGCCGAGGTCGTGGACGGCAATCCCGACAAGGTCGAGGACTACCGCGGCGGCCGCGACAAGCTGCTGGGCTGGTTCGTGGGTCAAGTCATGCAACTGAGCCGTGGGCAGGCCAATCCCGGTGAGGTCAACCGCCTGCTGCGCGAGCGGCTGGCCGGCTGAGGGGCGGAGATATCAGTCGAGCAGCGCCCGTATCGCGCGGTCGACCATGGACGAGCCGGCCCAGGTCCACAGCGGTATGGCCAGGTAGACGGCAAAGCGGGTGACCGTAGCGCTGTTGAGCGGCCACTCGCGCACGCGCTCCACGAACTCGCGGTAGGCTAAGAGTCCCTGCAGGTCGCGCCCTGCGGCTTCTGCCCTGCCCTGGCCACCGAGCTGGGCTTCGCGGGTCTCGGCTATCACGCCACTCACGCGGGCGATTTCTTCACTCTTGGCCTGCCGGATCCGATCGCGCAGGCCCCTGAGCGGAAGCAACAGCGCCGCGAAGGCGGCCATGTAGATGACGCCTGCCGTGGCCAGGGCCCCCACTACAAAATCGGGACCGCCGGCGGCCAGCAGCAGGGCCGCCGAGGCCCCCACGGCGAGCAACAGCGCGTTGCGCAGGCCGGTGCGGGCAACGGCACAGAGTCCGTCGGTGTGCATTACGTCCACCACGAGGTGCTCACGGCCCAGGCGTGAGAAGAACCTGGCCGACGTGACGGACTCGAAGACCACCTGCCCCAGGACGGCGAACAACAGCACCTGCCTGGCCGTTATCCACCAGCGATCGGGTTCGCCGAACATGTAGCAGCCGGCGTCAGCATCACCACTTATGATATTGCCGAGCATCAGCGCCGCGAGCAGCCCGCCGCCTCCCATGTGCAACCAGCGATGGCGACGGTTGTAGGTGGCCACTCCCAGTTGCTGCCACGCTTCCTCGACGGTTATGCCTTCGAGCCTGGGGGCCAGCGCCTCGAGGTCGCGCCGGCAACCGCGCTGGCCGATCAACAACGCGCCGCTGGAGTAAGTAAGCAGGGCCAGCAGCAACAGCTCAGGCCAGCGGCCGGGTTGCAGGAAAAACAGGCGGCCGTCGAGGTAAATGCCGTCGAAAGGCCCCAGCACGTTCTGGTAAAGCAGCCAGGCTCCCACCAGAAGCACCCACAGCAGGCTGGCCGTGAGCAAGGGAGGCAGGGGTACCGCGCCGTAAACCCGGTGCAACAGCGGCACGCGGGTGAGTACTGTGTTCGGCTCAGTCGTAGGTAATAACCGAACGGATGACGTCGCCCTCGAGCATGGCGGTAAAAGCTTCGTTGAGGTCTTCGAGCTTGATCCGCTGCGACACCATGCCCTCGAGATCGAGCTTGCCTTCCTTGGCAAAGTTGATGAACTTGACGAAGTCGGTGCGCACGTTGGCCGAGCCGTAGATCGTACCCACTATGCGCTTGTTCTCAAGTGGAAGCAGGGCCGAGGGCACGCTGCACTCGTCGAGGTAACTGGGAATGCCCACCCAGATGACCGAACCGCCCGGGCGGGTGATGTCGTATGCCTGCCGCTGCAGCACGGGTACACCGACGACCTCGAAAGCGTAGTCGGCGCCGCGGCCGTCGGTCAGGCCCTTGACGAACTCGCCCAGGTCCTCATCGTTGGGGTTCACCGAGTGGGTCGCGCCGAAATCTGTCGAAGCGCTACGCTTGGCTTCGTTCAAGTCGACGGCGATGATCTGCTCGGCGCCCGCAACACGACAGCCCTGGATAACGGCCTGCCCCACGCCCCCGCAGCCGATCACCACGCAGGTGCTGCCGGCCTTGACCTCGGCGGCGAACAAGGCGGCACCAACGCCCGTGGTGACACCGCAGCCAACCAAGGCAGCCTGCTCGAGCGAAAAATCTGCGGGGATCTTTACCAGCGCCGCCTCGTGCACGACGGTCTCCTCGGCAAAGGTGGCCAGGCCGCCGGGTCCACAGAGCAAGGGGCTGCCATCCTGGCGACTGAAGGGAAAACGGCCCATTCCGATCTCCAGCGCTTTTTCGCAGACGAAGGCCTGGTCGTTTTTGCAGTAGAAACACTCGCCGCAGGTAGGCACAAAACTGCCGATCACGTGGTCGCCGGTCTCCAGGCCGTAGTCGTTCTTACCGGCCGATACGACCACTCCCGCGCCCTCGTGGCCGAGGATGGCCGGGGGCGGCAGCGGCAGTTTGCCCTGCCAGATCGAGACATCTGAGTGGCAGACCCCGGTGGCGCCCCACTTGACGTGTACTTCGTTATCCCCGGGATCGGCGAGGTTTACGTCCTCGATCACCATGGGCTCGTTATTTGCCAGCATTATCGCAGCTTTCATAGTGCCGGAATCTACCCCCTCCCCCCAGCCAACAAAAGGGGGTCAGCCACTTTTACCTTAAAGCTGCCTGTCCCCGTTCAGGAGTATGCAGAGTTGAAGCGAACGTAGGCTTCGGTGAGGTCCGACGTGACTATGCGTGCGCGGCCGGGGCCGCGGCCCAGGCGTATGGCGAGGGTGAAGGTATCGTTTTTCATCACGCGGGCAGCGCGGCGGCGAGCCTCTTCGGACAACAGCTCGCCGGCCTTGACCAGCGCCACGTCGTCCACCGATATCGCCACGCGCTTGAAGTCGACATCGACGCCCGAATTGCCGAGCGCGCATACTATCCGTCCCCAGTTGGGATCGCCGCCCGCGAACGCGGCTTTCACGAGCGTGGACGTGGCAACGGCGCGGGCCGCGCGCTCAGCGTCAGCGTCACCCGGGGCACCCTCCACCAGCACCTCCACCACCCGCGTGGCGCCCTCCCCGTCGCGCACTATCATGCGCGACAGCTCGTCGGTGAGTTCGCCGACGGCCGTCGCCAACAGCTCGTAGCCCGCCGATTTCCTCGAACGTATGGCTTCGCCACCGGCAAGTCCCGATGCCATCAACACAACGGTGTCGTTGGTGCTGGTATCGCCGTCAACGGTGATGCTGTTAAAGCTGCTCGCAACGGCCTCGGCCAACACCGCCCGCGCGGCTCCCGATGACAAGGGAGCGTCGGTCACCAGCACACACAGCATGGTAGCCATGCCCGGGTGGATCATGCCTGCACCCTTGGCCAGGCCGGCCACCGTGGCGGTTTCCCCGTCCGGCAGCTGCACGCTGCGAGAAGCCCACTTGGGAAACGCGTCGGACGTCATCATCGCGCGGCCGCAGGCGCTGGTGCGGCGCGGACCGAGCGCGTCGACGGCCAGCGAGATCGCCCGCGCCATGCGCCGCCGGTCGAGTTGCACGCCTATGATCCCGGTCGAGCATGGCAGTACAAGGCCAGGCTTTATGCCCAGCCGGGTGGCCAGTTCACGGCAACTCCACTCGGCCACCTTGAGCCCACTGCTGCCCGTGGCCGCGTTGGCGTTGCCCGAATTGATGAGCACCGCCTGCGCCAGCCCGTCGGCCACGTGCTCGCGCGCCACCACGACGGGCGCGGCGGCAGCGGTATTTCGGGTAAACACGGCCGCGGTCGGTACCGGCGAGTCGGCCACCACCAGCGCCGTGTCGCGCCTGCCACCGGTCTTGAGGCCGCCGTGAACGCCGGCAAAACGAAATCCCGCCACTGGCCCCGGGGCCGGCCCGGGATCGATCTTCATGTGCGCGGGCCCTGCCACCGCCACCCCGTCGCCCACTGGGCCGCCGTCGGCGAGGCGCTCAAGACTTGCCGTGACATTTCTTGTACTTCTTGCCGCTGCCGCAGGGACAGGGGTCGTTACGGCCCACCTTGTCTCCCTTGCGCCGCACTTGCTTCGGCTCGGGAGCGCCGCCCTCGCCTCCTCCCCTGCCCATCATCGCCGCCGCGCTTTCATCGCGGCGGCGTTCCTCCATGCGGTCGACTTCCTGCTCGTCGGCAATGCGCACCGAAAACATTTTTTCGACGACGTCGTTCTCGTAGGAGAGCATCATGTTCTCGAACATGTCGAAGCCCTCCTTCTGGTACTCCTGCAGGGGGTTCTTCTGCGCGTAGCCACGCAGGCCAATGCCCTCCTTGAGGTGATCCATTGCCAGGAGGTGGTCCTTCCAGTGATTATCCAGGCACTGCAGCGTGAGCACGTGCTCGAGGTGACGCACAACCTCGGGGCCCATCTCTTCTTCACGCTTCTCGTAGGCTGCCAGCACCCGCTGCTGTATGGAGGTTTCAAGCGCTTCCACCGTCAAACCATCTCGCGGCAGGCCGGCCAGGTCAGCGCGCACAAGAAACTGGGAGAACAAGGCGTCGTCGAGCGCCGGCAGGTCCCACTCGGCCGTTTCGATTTCCTCGTTGGCGTACAAGGCCACGAGATCTGTCGCCGCAGCGGCTGCCATGCCCAGCACCTCGCCCCTGAGCTCGCCCTCGGCCAGGCACTCGCGACGCCGATGGTACACCACCTCGCGCTGCTTGTTCATTACGTCGTCGTACTCGATGAGGTGCTTGCGGGTATCGAAGTTCTGACCCTCAACGCGCTTCTGAGCGTTCTCGATGGCGCGCGACACCATCTTGGCCTCGATGGGCACACCGTCTTCCATGCCCATGCGCTCCATCAGGCCCTGTATGCGCTCGGCGCCGAACACGCGCAGAAGATCGTCCTCGAGCGACATGAAAAACCTCGACGAGCCGGGATCGCCCTGCCGACCCGAGCGACCACGCAACTGGTTGTCGATCCGGCGCGACTCGTGGCGCTCGGTGCCCACGATGTGAAGGCCACCGGCTGCCAGCACCTCTTCGTGCTCGGCCGCGCACTGCTCGGTGTATCCGGCCAGCGTGGCCTCCCACTTGGGATTCTCCTCGCCGTCGGCGAGATCCTTGCGGGCCAGGAACTCGGGATTACCACCGAGCACGATGTCGGTGCCGCGGCCGGCCATGTTGGTCGATATGGTGACCGCGCCCTTGCGCCCCGCCTGGGCCACGATCTCTGCCTCGCTCGCGTGGTGCTTGGCGTTGAGAACGTGGTGTTTCATCCCCACCTTCTTGAGCGCCGCGCTGAGCTTTTCGGAGTTCTCGATAGAGATCGTACCAACCAGCACCGGCTGCTGGTCGACAGTACACTCGCGGATCTCCTCGATAACCGCATTGAACTTCTCGCGCTCGGTCTTGTAGACCACGTCGGGCCGATCGTCACGCACCATGGGCTGGTGCGTGGGAACCACCATGACCTGGAGGCCGTAGATCTTGCCAAATTCCTCGGCCTCGGTCTCGGCAGTGCCGGTCATGCCCGAGAGCTTCTGGTACATGCGAAAGTAGTTCTGGAAAGTAATCGTGGCCAGCGTCTGGTTCTCGCGCTCGATCTTCACGCCTTCCTTGGCCTCGACAGCCTGGTGCAAGCCGTCCGACCAGCGCCGGCCAGGCATCAGCCGACCGGTAAACTCGTCCACTATGACGACCTCGCCGTCCTGCAGCATGTAGTCCACGTCCAGCTTGAACAGCGTGTGGGCCTTGAGCGCCTGGTTCACGTGGTGCAGTGTCTCGATCTCGTCGGGGTCGTATAGGTTGCCCACGCCCAGCAGGCCTTCCATCTTGGCCACGCCCTCCTCGGTGAGGGTCGCGCTGCGGGTCTTCTCGTCGAGCTTGTAGTCTTCTTCCTTGACCAGGCGGGGAATCAGGCGGTTCACCTGGCCGTATTTTTCGGTCGACTGCTCGGCCGGCCCCGAGATGATGAGCGGCGTCCGGGCCTCGTCGACCAGGATGGAATCCACCTCGTCAACTATGCCGAAGTTGAGCTTGCGCTGGGCGAACTCCTCGGCGTCAAACTTCATGTTGTCGCGCAAGTAGTCGAAACCAAACTCGTTGTTCTGCCCGTAAGTAATGTCGGCGCGGTAAGCCTCGCGTCGCTCCCCCTCGTCCATGTCGGGGTATACAATGCCCACCGACAAGCCGAGGAACTTATACACGCGCCCCATCCAGTCAGCGTCACGACGGGCGAGGTAGTCGTTGACCGTGACCAGGTGCGCCCCCTTTCCGTCGAGCGCGTTGGCCACCAGGGCCAGCGTGGCCACCAGCGTCTTGCCTTCGCCGGTCTTCATCTCGGCTATCATCCCGTCGTGCAGGATGTGCCCACCGATTAGCTGCACGTCGTAGTGACGCATTTCCAGCACCCGCGTCGCCACCTCGCGCACGCCCGCAAAAATCTCGGGTAGCAGGTCGTCAAGCTCTTCGCCACGATCGAGCCGTTGACGCCAGTCGGTTGAGATCGCAGCAAGAGCCTGTTCGTCGAGCGCCTGCATGTCCGGCTCAAGCTCGTTGACCCGGGCAACGAAGGGCCGCATGCTTTTGACATACTTGTCGCTGGCCGTGCCGAAAACCTTGCGTAGCGAATCAGCCAGCATCGCCAGTCTCCCCGTCTTGCGCGGCCGGCACCGTGACCGGCCGCCGGTAGCGGTCAAACATCTGGCCCCAAGGCGTCTGCTCAAATTCGCGTATGCGGCGACGCCCTATCGTGGGGTACCACATGAAGTCGTGGTAGACGTTGGACGCGAACGGCGCCCAGGCCATCAACGGCGAATGCAGCGCGGCCTTTTCAAGAAAACGCAGCGGTCCGCGCCTGAGCATCTGGTCACCCCAGATCACCAGGCTCCGCCGCGTGCTGAAGCCAGGGTTAAACTCCCGCAGCTCGTCGCCGACGATATCAATCCTGGAAACATCGGCGCAACCCAGTTCACGCTCGTGGCACATGGCCAGGTAAGGAATACCCATAGGATCAAAACCCATCAATCTTGCCGCGACCGCGTCCACGGCCACGCTGTCTGCGCCGGCTATGAGAACGTTGCCAATCCTGGGCACCATTGTACGCGGTCCGGCTCCATCGCCACAGACCGTGCCGTCCATCACGGCAAAAATACCCGGGTGCAGCTCCTTCTGCATTATAACCAGATCGACCAGCACCTCGTGGATGTGCTTGTGGGCGTAGTGGCGCACCTCCTTGAGCAGGCCACCGAACGAATTCTTTATGGCCCCGGTGGTCGTGGAGTGCCCGTGTGTCTTGACGGTGGGCAGGTGCAGTACCTGTCGGCCCTCGTACATGGCCGGTATCTCGATGCCGTCGGGAAATATATCGTTGAGCTTCAACAGCGGGCGCTCAAAACGGTGGGCCTTCCACTCCACGTCGGTGAGCGGGAGGAAGGGCATATCGTAATGATCGAGCACCCCCTGCCACAGGTTGTTGCGACACCCCTTCAGGGGATCGGTGACAACGGTGCGATTTTCGACCGGAAGCAGCCTCTCGGGAGCAAAACCATCGCCAAGCATGGTGCGCAGGACCCCCTCGAGCTGCCAGGGTTGGCTCGAACAGGCCGGAAAATACCGGGTCCACGACAGGTTGAGCTTGAGCAAGGTATCCACCTGCTCGGAAAGCTCCGCACGATAGTCGGCCGCCTCCATCACGCGGCGGTAGTCGTCCAGCACCGTCGCGGGGCTGGTTCTTACTATGCCGACTACACTTGTGCTCATATTTCTCAGACCCGGCCGCCCGGCTATCCTCCGGCCCCGCCCGCCAGCTGACTATACAGCAGCAGCACTACAGTTGCCGCCCACAGTGCTATACCCGCCTGCAGCGGGAGATCGCCCAGCAGTACGTCGGTGGGCGAGCCGCCCTGTTGCCTGCCGTAAACCAGGAACAGGTATCGGAAAACCCCGAAGACCACAAAGGGAATGGTGAGGTACATGCGCTCCGTACCCAGGTTGGCAGCCACCGCAGGGCTCAGCGTGTACAGGGTGTAGACAAACATGGTCAACACGCCCGAGATGGTGACCAGCTGGTCGAGCAGCTCGGGGTCATAACGCCCCAGCACCTCGCGGTGACCGGTGGCCCTGTTGGCCAGCAGCGTGGCCTCGTGCCTGCGCTTGGCGAAAGCGAGAAAGAGCGCGAGAAAAAAAGTGCAGACGAACAGCCACGCCGACATGCGCGCGTTGACGGCCACCACGCCCGCCGCCGCGCGCAAGCAAAAGCCGGTGGCAATGGCCACCACGTCGACCACCGGAACGTGCTTTAGCCACGAGCTGTATAGCAACTGCAGGCCGAGAAACACGGCGACCACCAGGGTAAAACGAGCACCGAGCAGCAAGCCACCCCCCGCGGCCAGCAGCGCCAACACGGCCGTTAACGCGCAAGCCGCGGGTGTCCCCACGCGCCCGGCTGCCAGCGGACGATCACACTTGAGCGGGTGCAGTCGATCGCGTTCGCGGTCGACAAGGTCGTTAAAGACGTAGGCTGCGCTCGACGCCGCGCAGAAACACAGCAGCGCGACGCCCGCGTTGCTGAAACCCTCGAGCTCGAAGAGCCTACCCGAAAACAACAGGGGCGCGTACACGAAGGCGTTCTTTGTCCACTGCGCGGGCCTGGCCAGCGCCAGCAGGTCTTTCACCGCGGCTGGTCCTCGCTGCCCAGGGCCGTCTGCCAGGCTTCGTCTATGCAGGCCCAGAGTTCTTTTACGCCCGCACCCGTGTTCGACGAGGTAGCATACACCGGCACGTCGCCGGTCTGCCCGGAAATCTCGCGAATGGCAGTCTGCGTTTTGGCCCGCGACAGCTTGTCGCACTTGGTCAGAACCCACAGCCACGGTACGCCGGCCTCGTCGAGAAACGCGCCCAGCTCTACTTCCTCGGCCTGGGGGCCGCGCCTGACGTCGATGAGTATGAGCACTGCCACGAGCTCTTCACGGTCGGACAGGTAGCCCTCAACGAGTTTTTTCCACTCCGCGCGCTCACTACGTGACCGCTTGGCGTAACCAAAACCGGGCAAGTCGACCAAGCGCAAGCGTTCGTTGATGGCGTAGAAGATCAGGCCGCGGGTGCAGCCCGGGGTGCGACTGGTGCGGGCAAGCCGCCGGCGTCCCAGCAAGCTGTTGATGAGCGAGGACTTGCCGACGTTGGATCGACCGGCGACGGCCACCTCGGGGCCAACCGCCCGCGG
Organism: Pseudomonadota bacterium; assembly: GCA_014382245.1. GTDB lineage: Bacteria > Desulfobacterota > Binatia > UBA1149 > UBA1149 > UBA1149. The sequence continues at coordinate 14,545 of JACNKC010000120.1, forward strand.
CAGCGCGGCTGCCGAATTGGCCTCGGCCGCGAACTCCACGCTTCGAACCCTGGCCACGATTTCAACTCACCGCGGCCAGGTGCCGCCAACGCGGCAACAGGCGGCGCTTACGCTTTCAGCCCGCGCCCAGTTGCGACTTGATGGCGCGCACCTGGTTCACAAAGCTCTCCTTGATGGCGCTTTCCTGTACACCGGTGCCGATGGGCAGCTGGATCTTGTCGGTCTGTTGGGCCTTGTACACGTACATGGTCTTGCTGCCGTCGGGTGAAGGCTCGAGCGAGTAAGTGGCGGAGATGTCGACCATGGCCGACTCCAGGGTCTTCAGGTGCATGACCTTGTTGGCGTCGTCATAGGTCATCTCCAGCTTGAGCATCTGCAGATTGCCCAGGGCCAGCATGTGCACCTCGACTTCCTTGCGGTTGCCCTCGTCGACCAGCACTTCGCTCTTCTTGTACTGCTCGCTGGTCTCGGCGAGACGCCCGGGGTTCTTCATCGACTCCCAGATCTTGTCGGCCGGTGCGTCGATGCGCGAGTGCAGCTCCACGGTGAAGACCTTGCCTTCCTTGCTAAGCTCGGAAAACGCGATCTCTTTTATGTCGCCTTCCCACTGCCTGGCTGCCTTGCCCGTGTTGAGAAGGCCCATGATGGCGTCGCAACCCGAAAGACCGAGAAACGCTGTCACGCAGACAGCGACCATAGCAGCCCTTAAGTTATTCGTCCTGAAATACCGCATCTTTATATAACCCCTGTAATGTTCTCTTAGCCGGCGGGCGGCTAATCACAGCCGCCCAGGTCGATAATGACAGCCGAAAACCTATAGCAGGCCCACTCGGTTGACAAGAGGAGGGAGTCAGCGCTCCACGCGCAGGACCGAGCCCGCGGGCAGGCGCCCCACGAGGTCGTCGAGGGCCGCGTCCACGTACTGTTCGTCGCGGGATTCGAGTGTGAGCTTGACCGAGTACTCACTGCGATCCAGGCGCGGATAGCTGCCCAGCAGGAGCTCGGAAAAAGCTTCCAGCGTGGCGTCGAGCGAAGGCGCGATGGCCGCCTCGTCACTGCTCACGTAAACCTGCCTCAGGTGCCAGGGCTGTCCGCGCAGGCGATCGCGCAGGCCGGCGACCTTGGCCTTGAAAATCTCGGGTATACCCGGCAGCACGTACACGTTCTCGATCATCACGGTCGGAAACCTGAAGTGTTCGTCCGCCACGAGTTCGGCGCCCGCGGGCACCTCGGCCATCTTCAGGTGAGCGGGCGTGAGCTCGCCATCTATCCAGCCGTCGATGAGCTGCCTCAGCTCGGGGTGTATGACTACCTCGCGATCGAAAGCGCTGGCCACCGCGCCGATGGTAATGTCGTCGTGGGTCGGGCCCACCCCGCCCGAGGTAAACACGACATCGAACTCGGCCGAGTAACGCGCGACGGTATCGGCGATGGTCTCGGTGTCGTCGGGAATGACGACCACGCGGTCAAGCGACACGCCGAGCTCGCGCAGTTCGCGCGCGAGCAAGCCGGAGTTGCCGTCTACGACCTTGCCCGAAAGGATCTCGTTGCCGATGACCACCATCGCGGCGGTGCCTGGATTACGTACTGCTGTCACCGGTTTGCCGTCACCGTGCCTGGAACCTTAACACGCCGGGTTAACCGCGGCTATCTTCGAGCAGCGGCGGTTGCTCACCCAACGCCTCGACGAGAAACTCGCGCAGTTTTTTCTTCAGTGCGGCCTCCACCTGCCTCACCCTCTCGCGGCTCACGCCCCAGCGTTCGCCCAGTTCGGCAAGAGTTATCGGGTCATCGGACACCAGGCGCTCGCGCCAGATCTGCTCGTCCCGCCCCGACAGGGTTTCACTGAAAATATCGAGCTGCCGCTTCATCAGAGAAAAAAACTCTGAGTCAGCGACGTCTTCTTCAACGTTGGCTTCGCTGGGAATGAGGTCGAGCACCCGTGTCTCGGTGTCTATGCCCACCGGGGCGTCGGCTGAAACCTCGGCCGACATCGCCATGCGCAGCTGCATTTCCTCGACGTCACGTTCGCGCACGCCGAGGTTCTCGGCCAACTGCACCGTGGTGGGCGTAAACCCACTCGCTTCGAGCCGGGCTTTTTCCTTCTGCAGGTTGAAGAACAAGCGGCGCTGGGCCTGGGTGGTGCCCACCTTGACCATGCGAAAATTGTTCATGACGTAGCGGATCACGTAAGCGCGTATCCACCACACAGCGTAGCTCGGCAGGCGAACACCGCGGTGAGGATCAAACCTGCGCACGGCCTCGAGCAGACCGACGTTGCCCTCCTGTATGAGGTCGAGAAGGTTGTGCACGGCGCGTTGGTACTCGCGGGCTACCTTGACCACGAACCTCAGGTTGGACGTAACAAGGCGGTAGGCGGCCTCCTCGTCGCCGGTTTCGTGAAAGCGCACCGCCAGCTCGTGCGCCTCCTCGGACGAAAGCACCGGGTAACGACGCATCTCGGCCATGTAGGCCTGCAATGAATCGCGCTGGGTAAGCGCGCCGCTGTCTACCAGCTCTATTACCTCGGGGGCGGGGGCCGGGGCGGGGGCCGGCGCGGGAGCCTCCTCTGAAGTAGTCAGCTCGTCTATGACTTCGACTTCAGCCGCGTCTACTTCGGCCATGTCGCCGGCAGATCGGTGGGCGTGGGGCGGATCAAGAACGACGGCCTCGAGCTCCAGCGGATCGAGCTCAAGAGAGTCGATATCTTCCGCGTCGGTCGTTTCCGCATCGGCGTCTTCTGCAGCGCTGTGCCTGGAGCCGGGAATGTCAGCAGCGCCGCTGCCAGGTCTGCCGGTCTTGCTGCCGCGGCCTCTACGGCCTGTTTTGCCGGAGTCTTTCATCCAACCGGCGCTCTCAAACGAACGCTCCTGAGACAACTCTCTTCAGGCAGCCGTCTTCAAGCAGCCGTCTTCAAGCAGCCGCCTTCAAGCAGCATCATCTCCGATGGCAAGGGTATCGTCCTTGCGCGTCAGGAGGACTTCACCCGCCGCAATTTCTCGCAGGGAGGTAACAACTTCCTTGTTGTCCGTGTCTATCAAGGGCCGCGACCCACGCAGCAGCATCTTGGCGCGCTTGACAGCCAGGGCGGCCAGTTCAAAGCGGTTGGGAACCTTCTTGAGACAGTCTTCTACAGTTATTCGTGCCATCGATTATCCTTCCAGTCCGGCAGCCTAGGCCCGGGCTGGGCGGAAGTCAATAAACAAGGCCGTCGGCGGCGAAATCGACTGGTACTGGGCGCGTTTCCGCTGGCGGCACCGGCCGGGTTCACGCGAAAGCGACGGCCCCAACGGTAAAATGCAACAGCAACTCGCGGTTGCCACGCGCGCCGGTGACCGGGCTTTCGGTCTGCCCCCTCTCGGTCAGCCCCAGCTCGCGCGCGCGGGACACTACCCTCTGGACCGCCAGCCCACGCTCGGCGTCATCGCGCAGGATGCCGCCTTCGAGTTTGTCGCGCGTGGTCTCGAACTGCGGCTTCACCAGCAGCAACAGTTCCCCGGCGGGCCCAGCCAGGGCAGAGAGTTTTCGAGCAAGGTGGTAAGCGACACGAATGACAGGTCGGCAACCACCAGCGTCGGCGGTGGACTGAGCTGCTCTCGATCGACAGAACGCACGTTGCAGCGTTCCATGACCACCACTCGCGGGTCGCCGCGCAAGCGCCAGTCGAGTTGCCCATAACCCACGTCGACGGCGTACACCCGGCTGGCACCGGCGCGCAGCAGGCAGTCAGTAAAGCCACCCGAGGAGGCACCCGCGTCAAGACACACGCGATCAGTGACCTCGAAGTCAAAAACTTCCAGTGCGTGGGAAAGCTTGAGGGCGCCGCGCGAGGCCCAGTCGCTGCCCCGTTCCACCCTGAGCGCCAGGTCGGCGGCCAGCAGTTGGCCAGGCTTGTCCAGCCGCTCGGTGCCCGCCCAGGCCTGGCCGGCCATGATCAAACGCGCGGCCTCGTCGCTGTCAACAGCCAGACCCTGATCCACCAGCAGGAGGTCGGCGCGCAGTCGACCGCCAGCAGGACCAGCAGCCGCCACGTCAGCCTGCCGCCTGCTCAAAAACGGGTACGACACTGCTGCGGGCAATATGCTGCAAAAGCTCGCTGGCCGAGCCGAGTGGCGCGAGCGCGGCCAGGGCCGCGGCCAGTTCGGCGCGACCGAGCTCAAGCGAACGAGCCACGCCGTGCACGGCCGGGTAGGTGAGCTTACCACGCGCGCGGTCGCCCCCGGCCCGCTTGCCGGTGGCCGCGGTGTCAAGCAGTTCGTCCTTTACGTCGTCGGCGATCTGAAAGGCGAGGCCAAAGTGGAGGCCAAAGTCATCGGCAGCAGCAAGCTGTGTCGAATCGGCCCCGGCCAGCAGGGCCCCGGCGACCGCCGAGACCTGGAGAAGCTCGCCGGTTTTGCGGCGGTGTATCGCGCGCAGCAATTCAGCCCTGTCGCCGTGTTTGCCGCCACTTTGCATGCCCTCGGCCAAGAGGTCGGCAGCCTGCCCCCCGACCATGCCCTGCACGCCCGCCGCCCGCGCAAACTCACCCGCAATCAGCAGGGTGAGCGCGGGGTCGGCGCCGCAAGCCATGAGCAAACAGAAAGCCTCGGTCAACAAGCCGTCGCCGGCCAGCGTGGCCATGCCGTCGCCGAACAACACGTGGTTGGTAGGTTGACCGCGCCTCAACTCGTCGTCGTCCATGGCTGGCAGGTCGTCGTGGATCAGCGAGTAGGCGTGGATCATCTCGAGCGCGGTGGCGAAAGGAAGCGAGCTCTCCAAGGATGCTCCCAATCCGCGGGCAGCGGCGAGCAACAACAGCGGGCGCACTCGCTTGCCCGGTGTCTGCAGGCTGTAACGCATGGACTCAACGAGGCGGTCGACTCCAAACTCGCGACTGGGCGTAGCCGCATCCGCGGCACCGGCACCGCTCAGCCCGGGAAGCACCGCCGCGAGACTTGATTCGAGGCGAGAGGACAACTCCTCCACCTGGGCCTCGACAGCGCTGGCCGGGTTGGCCGACTCAGCCGTCGTCTTCACCCTCGAAGCTCTTCGTTGACAGGCTTCCGTCGGCGCCGCGGGTGAGTTCGTCGATCTTTTCCTGCACTGCATCCAGGCGACCGTGCAGCAACCGCACCAGCGCCACGCCTTTTTCGAAAGCCGCCAGCGACTCCTCCAGGGGCACGTCTCCCTCGTCGAGTTTGCGCACGGTTTCTTCGAGCTCGGCCATGGCCTCTTCGAAGCTCTGCCCCTGCCTGTTCGTTGTTTCTTTTTTCTTAGCTGGCATCAGTCCCAATGGGTGCAATCTCGGTCGGCATTGTTACGCGGCTCTCCTTTATTACTATGCGGCGGGAAGGTCACCCGGCCTGTTCACGTTACGAAACTGCCGGAGCGCCGGCCAGTCAAGTGCCAGCGTTCCGGCCTTGTCCAACAGGCGCTGCGGCGAGGCGCAGCCACCGCCCAGCAGCGCCAGCGCCAGGGGCAGGACCGAAACCGGGTACCAGGCCGCCAGCGGCTCCCAGCCCCGCGGCCCGCGCGGGGCCACCGGAAGCCCGCAGGCCAGCCCCGTACGCGCCACTCCCTCCAGCACCGAGCCGCTGATCCAGGGCATGTCGCAGGCCAGCACGACCAGGCCGCTGCTGCTGCTGCGCTGAAGCCCGGCAGCCAACGCCGCCAGCGGGCCGCCACCGATCACGGCGTCGGGTACTTTCTCAACCCGCGAGCCGTGCCTGTACAGGGCCGGGCCTCCACCGCCCGCTATCATCACGCGACCACCTGCCACCCGTCGTAACTTGGCCAGCGTGATGGCCCACAGCGGCTCTCCGTTCAACCGGGCCACCCTCTTGTCGCGACCGAACCTGCGCGACCGGCCGCCGGCAAGCAACAATCCGTCTACGCCCTTCACCGGCCGTCTCGCTCCCGCGCAGCCAACTCTCGCGCAGCCCAGTCGAATTTCTCCCTGCGCCCACGGGACGCGAGCGAATAAAGAACGTAGCGCCCGAAACGGTCGAGACCCTGCCAGGGCGGCGCCGACTGCGTGTCGGCCTTCATGCTCGTCACCTCGACGGGCTCTTCACAGCTGTCTTTCCAGTTCACGGCGGCACCCAAGCGATCGGCTGTCATGGTTTCGCAAGTCCTGCTCGCGCTCTGCATGGCCCGCTTGAGCAGTGCAGCAAAAGACTCGACCTCGGCCTGGGCTTCGGCGGGCGCATCGTTGAGCGCCGTCCTGTCGTCGGGCTCCAGCGCCTGCCAGTCGGCCAACGAGATGCGCAAGCCCGCGAGATCAAGCTTCATGCGCAGGCCCATACTCATCCACTCCCCCTCGGGGTCGTCAGACTTCTCGAAGGCAAGCAGCGGATATCTCATCGTCGCGCCCGGCAGGGCCACGTCAGAACTTCCCGCCGGCTCAAAATACCAGGCCGGGCAGGCCCAGCGGGTCCACCCGTGCGCCACCCAGCTTCGCAGCCCAGTGCAAGTGCGACCCGGTCACCCGCCCGGTGGCACCCACCAGCCCGAGCAACTGCGAACGCTCCACCATCACCCCCTCTTCGACCTCGATCTTCGAGAGGTGGGCATAGATCGTGTAAAGGCCCAGGCCGTGATCGATGACCACGGTGTTGCCGGTAAAGAAAAGATCGCCGGCCACTACGACCTTGCCCGTGTTCGAAGCATACACCTCCGAGCCACGGTTGGCCTTGATGTCTATGCCGGAATGGGGGCTGCGGGCCTGGCCGTTAAAAAACCTGCGCAGGCCAAAAGGCGAACCGCCCGGGCCGACCGCGGGCCGCACGAAAGATTTTGACCAGTACTTCTCCTCCGTGGATTGCTTCCAGATCTTATCGAGCCGGATCTTTTCGGCGGTGACCCGCTTTATGGTCTTGGAGTCGAGGTCGGTGTAGCTCGACGCCACCTTGAGCGACTCCTTGCCGAACTCCCTGTCGACCACCGTGACACCGTAAGCGCCTGTCTCGGCACCCATGCGCCAGCGCACGTCTTTGGGGCCCGGACTCGCGCCCAGGTCTATTCCGATGTAAGTGGTCAGCAAGCCGCCGGTCTCAAATCCCTTGAAGGTGCGACCCTCCACGGTAATCGTGCCGGCGTGCACCTTCATGGGCAGCCTCGTGACCACGCGCACTATGTCGCCCGGGCGCGGTTCGGCCGGGTCGAAGACCAGCTCGCCAACAGACATGGCGGGCGCGCGCGACGGCAAAAACAGAAACGCCGCTGCCAGCAAGGCCACGGTTGCCACGAGTGGCGCGAGTTCGGCCATATAAAGCCCGGCGAAACGATTACGATTGAGAGAAACTTTCATTCATCCTCCGTTGTCAGCAGCACCTGCGCTCTGAGCGCACCGCGGTGCAGGCGCAGGTCCAGGTTGTCTCCGGGCGCCGCTTGCGACGCCACCGTAAGTGCGGCTCCCGATGAATCGGTTGCAACACAGTAACCTCGTTCGAGTACCGCCAGCGGGCTGAGCGCCGCCAGCCTCGACTCGGCAGTGGCCAACGCGTTGCCGGCCAACTGGTATCGCCGCGTCAGCGCGCCGCGCAAGGCCACCGCCACGCTCTCGGTAGCGCTCCGGCAGCGCGGCAGCATACGCTGCCCCGGACCGACCAGAGCCAGGCTGGAGGCCAGGGCAGTTAATTGCTCGCGGCCCTGCGATACCCGACCAGTGAGTGCCCTTTCCAACGCTACTCCCAGTTCGTCGCTTCGTTGGCGACCCTCGGCCACTCGCAGGGCTGGATCCTTGAGCCCCGCCCGGGCCGCGCGCAAGCGATAGCCCTCCGATTCGGCCCTGCGTTGCATCGCCGACCTCAGGCGTATACTGCGCTGGTCGAGATCAGCCAGAAGATCGCTGTACACGGGCACCACCAATTCGGCAGCCGCGGTGGGCGTCGCCGCGCGCCGGTCGGCCGCGAAGTCGCAAAGGCTGAAATCGGTCTCGTGGCCCACGGCCGAAACCACCGGCGTCGGAAAAGCCGCGACTGCGCGCACGAGTTTCTCATCGTTGAACGCGGCAAGATCTTCGCTCGCCCCGCCACCGCGCCCCAGTATGACCACGTCGCAAGCGCCGAACTCGGCGAGCTCGGACATGGCGAGGCAGAGATCGGCCGGTGCACCCGGCCCCTGCACGGTGGCCGCGCGTATGACCACGCGCACGCCAGCATAACGCCTGCGCAGGGTCACCAATATGTCGTGCAGCGCGGCGCCCGATCGCGAGGTAACTACGCCAATCGTGCGCGGCAGGAAGGGCAGCTCGCGCTTGCGATCGTCGTCGAACAGGCCTTCTTCCTGCAGTTTGTGACGGAGTTTTTCCAGCGCCCGTCGCGCCGCGCCCTCGCCTGCCTGCTGCAGGGAGCGAGCGTAGAACTGCATGCGACCCTGCTTGGGGTAAACTGATACGCTGCCGCGACAGACCACTTCGTCGCCGACCTCGGGTTCAAAGCTCAGCTTCTGGGCCGCGCTGCGCCACATGACGCAATCGATCGCGGCCTTCCCATCGCCCATGGTGAAGTAGTTGTGACCGCTCGCCGGCTGCTTGAAGGACAACAGCTCGCCGCTGAGTACCACGCTTGAAAACCCGGCCTCGAGGGTCTGCCCCAGCTCGGCGAGCAGTTCGCTCACCGTTACACTGTTATCGAATGTGCCCTGTTGCGCCACGAGTCAGCGATCAGGGAACCGCCGGCGCTGCCGGCCCGTCGCTGAAACTGGCGACCTTGGAAAACACCTTCCAGGTGCGCAGCAGGTCGAAGGCCCGCTGCAGTTGTCGGTCGGTCGCTTCGCCATCACCGGAAAAGTCGGCCGACGAGACCGCGTCGGTTGAATCCACGCCGGGCGATTCTTCTCCGGAAGAATCGCCATCCGAGGAACCTGGGTCGTCCTCCACGCCTTCGTGGGCTCCCTGGTCAAGCGCCTCTTCTTCAACATCGGGCGTAATGCCCGTGCCGTGAATCGATCGACCTGAAGGAGTGAAGTAACGAGCCGTGGTGAGCCGCAGGGCCGCGTCGTCTCCCAGCGGCAGTATGGTCTGCACCGAGCCCTTGCCGAAGGTAGAGGTTCCCACCACCACGGCCCGGTCGTGATCCTGTAGCGCCCCGGCCACGATCTCGCTGGCCGACGCCGAGCCCCGGTTGACCAACACCACCATGGGGTAGGCCGGCTCGGTGGACTCGGCCGACGCGTAAAAGCGCTGGTTCTGGGTCTGCACGCGCCCGTCCGTATAAACGATGAGCCCGGCGTCGAGAAAGGCATCCGAAACCGTTACCGCCTGGTCAAGCAAGCCACCGGGGTTGTTGCGCAGGTCGAGTACGAGCCCGTCGAGCACGCCGTCGCCGGCCTGCTCGCGTAACTCATCGAGGGCCTTGCGCAACTCGCGGCCGGTACCCTCCTGGAACTGGGCGAGCTTTATGTAGCCGTAATCACCTTCGCGCAGGTCGATATCCTTGACGCTGGCCACCTTGATCACCGCGCGGGTGATGGTTATGCTCACCAGCTCGACCTCGGACTCCCTGGCCACGGTCAGCGTGACGTCGGTACCCTTGGGGCCGCGCATGAGCGAGACTGCCTTCATCAACGACATGCCCTTGGTCAACTGGCCGTCGATGGCTATTATGCTATCGCCGGGCTTGGCGCCGGCATGGAACGCGGGCGTGTCCTCGAGCGGGGTGATGATGGTGAGCACGTCATCGCGCATGGTGATCTCGATGCCCAGGCCACCGAACCTGCCGCGCGTGTCTATACGTAGCTCGCTGTAGAGGTCGGGGGTGAGGTAGGCAGAGTGCGGGTCGAGGGCCGACATTACTCCGTTGATCGCACCCTCGATCAGGGCCTCGGTCTCTACGTCGTCGACGTAGTTCTTCTGCACGATCGAGATTATGCGGGCAAAGGACTCGAGCTGCTCGTAACCCTTGCGGGCGGCGTTGGCCACGCGGCCTGTAGCGGGATGCAGGGCAACCACCGTGCAAGCCACCACCGCGACAGCGAGAAATGCCAGTTTTTTACCGGCCAGGGCCCGTGAAAAACGGGTTTTTATAGTCGCGAGCTGTCCGTGTGAAGCCATACCAATCGAGTATATACCAAGGGCTTCGAGGCTTCCAAAGAGGGGGGGGCTCCCCTTTTCAGGGAGTGAAGGCGCCGCGGCCGCGGGCAAACCACTTGAGCGGGTCGGTGGTCTGGCCCTCGCGCCTGATCTCGAAGTGCAGGGTGCGCGTGAGCGCAGAAACGCTGCCCACCTGCTGGCCGGCGCGGACGACGTCGCCCACCTCCTGGTCGAGGGCCGCCAGGCGGGCGTAAACTGTGTGAAAGCGGTCGCCGTGACTTATGATCACCGTGTTTCCCATTCCCGGGAAGGGCCCGGCGAACACTATCTCGCCACGGGCCACCGACTTCACCCCGCGGTCGGAGACGGCAAGCACGTCGAGCCCCTGGCTGGTCGTACCCGGTCGTCGCCCCTCCTGCCCGAACACCCGCAGCAATTTGCCCGTCATGGGCACGTCGAGCTGCCCCTGTCGCCGCGAGAAGCTGCGCAGCCCCGTCCTCGCGCGCAGCGACGAGCGGTGCACCGAGCTGCCTCCGCGTTCGCGCTTGAGGATTCGCTCCATGGCTCCTTCTCTTTCGCGGGCGCCGCTCGCGTCGCCCGACTTCTCACCCACCGATCCGGCCGACTCGGCAAGGCTGCGTTCGTCCAGGCGTTTTTCGAGTCCCCGCAAGAGAACGATTTTTTTCGCGCGAGCGACCTCGTTCTCGGCCATGGCCGTACGGGCCGCGTCCACCCGGCCTTGCAGTTGTTGGCCTGCCTGCTCAAGACGCGACAATCCCCCGAGGTACCCGTCTCGTGCCTGCTCGTAGTCGTGCAGCGCGCCGTTGTCGGCCCTCGACACGGCCACCAGGTAACGGGCCATGCGCAGCGGATCGTTGGCCGATGCCATGCCCAGCAGCGACCCCATGCTGCCCAGGCGACCGCGACGGTAGATGCCGGCCAGGCGTTTTTCTATCACCTGCCGCGCCCTGGCGCGGCGCTGCTCGAGCCCCTCGAGCTCGGCGGCCAGGGCGTCGCGCTCGCCGGTGAGCTTGTCCTGCTCCTGGCGCAGGCGGTCAAAGTTGCGGCTGGTACGAATCAGCGTGTCGTCGAGATCCTGGATCTCTTCGAGCAGCGGGCCGGGTTCGCTGAGCTCGGCGGTGGCGACACCACCGGGAGAAAGATCATCGCGCGCACCCGCGACGCTGGCTACCAACAGCAGGCAAAACACGGCCGTGACAACCTTTACCATCCGGGCCGCGCCGGCTCTCATCGCTGCGGCGCCGAGCTCCATGCCGCGAACCTCTGCATGCCCAGCCAGCTACCGACCACGCCAAGGCCGGCTCCCCAGACCACCAGCGTCACAGATTGCAGCGGCGTAAGAAAAGCAGTCGCGCCGGCGAGCAGCGGCAGTTCGGCAGCCAGCGGCCCGGCGGTCAGGCGGAACACCAGCGCCAGCATGGCCACCGCAGCGGCCGAACCCAGCAGCCCTTCGAGCAGCCCGGCCAGGAGCAAGGGCCCCCAGTAGGCAGTGCCCACGGCGCCCACGAGCCTGAGCACCTCCATTTCTTCGCGGCGCGTAAACACCGCAAGCTGGAAAGTAGCGCTCACGATGATGGTGGAGGCTACCAACGCCAGCGCCCCCAGCGCCCACGCCACCCAGCGCACCAGCCCCATGGTGCCACGCAGGCGGCGACCCAGCTGGCGATTGTACTGCACGTCTTCAATCTCGGGCATGGCCGACCACGACTCGAGCATGGAGTCGAGCCCGGGGCCGCTGAGCCCCTGCTCAAGCGCCAGCTCAAACGACGCGGGCAACACCTCGGCGTCGAGCCCGTCGAGGAGTTCGGCGCTGCCCACCAGGTTGCCCGCCAGGAACTGCCAGGCCTCGTCCTTCGAAACGTACTGCACCCTGCCCACGCCCGCGGTAGCGGCAAAGTTCTTCTTGAGCTCCACCACCCGGGCCTCGCTCAGCCCGTCGGCCAGGTACACCGAAACGTCGACACCCGAGGCGGCCGCGCCGGCGACCACGCGGTAGACGTTACTGCCCACCAGCAGGACTGTGCCCGCCAACAGCACACTGACCGCGATCGAGGTTATGGTGACGCTGCTTATGACCGGCGTGGCGAGAATGCTGTCAACGGCACGACGAATGAAGAACGAGGTTGGTTGCAGCTGGGGTCGTCCCCGGCTCACTGAACGCGGTCCGGGCGGTCTTCCCCCAGGCGGCTGTCTTCTACTATGCGACCGCCGGCCATCACGAGCATACGACACGAAAGCTGCTCGAGCGCGTCCATGTCGTGTGTAGCCATCAGCACTGTGGTACCGCGACGGTTTACTTCCTGCAGCAGCTCGAGAATCTCGGCCGTGGTGTCGGGGTCGAGGCTGCCGGTGGGTTCGTCGGCGAGCAACAGCACGGGGTCATTGACCAGGGCGCGTGCCAGCGCCACCCGCTGTCGCTCGCCGCTGGCCAGGTGCAACGGCAGCATGTCGCCGTAGTCCTCCATGCCCATCATGCACAGCAGGTCGTCGGCCCTGCGACGGGCCTCGGGACAGGACACGCCACCAACCTCGGCCGCCAGGGCAACGTTCTCACGCACGCTCAGGCGATCGATCAAGCGGGAGTCCTGGAACACCAGCCCCATCTCGCGCCGCAGCGCCGCCAGCGCGTCGCTCTCCATGCAATCAAGGTTGCGACCGTTGACAACACCCGTACCCTCGGTGGCTATCTCATCGCCGAACAGTATGCGCATGAGCGTGGTCTTGCCCGCGCCGCTGGCGCCGGTGAGCAGCACGAACTCTCCCGGCTCCACGTGCAGCGAAACCGAGTCTACCGCGGGCCCAGGGCGCCCCTCAAAAGATTTACCTATGTTGTTAAGCCGGATCATCCGAAACCCGGGGCCGCGCACGGCCCCCTCCTCTTTCCTCTCCAGGTGTTCCCGCGAACACCACCTGCACCACACCCTCTTGCCGGTGGCCGCGTAGCCGATACCGCGTTGCCACGCTCAGCCTCCCAGCAGGGTTTCTATTCTCTTCCTGAGCTCCGCGCTTGGGCGTCCCCCCTCGGCGGGCAGCGGGCCAATGTACTTGCCCTGCACACGTCCCTCACGATCGATCAGGAAGGTCTCCGGATAACCGGTTATACCGTACAGTGTACCTACTTGACCGTCGGGGTCCAAGAGTGTTTCAAAGTCAAGGGGGCTACGCTTAAGAAATTCTTTAACCCGCGCCGGGTCGTCGTCGCCCGCCAGGCCCACCACGCGCAGGCCACGGTCCTTGTAGTCGACCGCCAGCTCGTTGAGCAGGGGCATCTCTTCTATACAGGGCGGGCACCAGGTGGCCCACAGGTTGAGCAGCACCGTGCTACCGCGGTAGCCCGACAGCTTGCGCACGGCGCCATCGGGCCTCGAGAGCATGAAATCAGGAGCTTTCTGCCCACGTGACAGGCCCGTACTGCTGTTGCAGGCCGGCAGGGCAAGCAAGGCCAGGGCCAGAACTACCACCGCCACCGGGGTGGCCAGGCCCCGCTGCAACGCTCCCCTGCGCCAGAAAAGCCAGGCCAGGCCTCCCGTTACCATGGCCGCGGCGATGAACTGGGCCTGGGTCAGGCCCAGTCCCACGAGCGGGTTTACCCGCAGAAACTCTACCCCGAAGCGCACAGAACCGGCCAGTACGCAGTAGAGCGCGAACATCGTGCCACGGGGCAGATCACGACGACGAAGCCCCCACAACACGCCAAAAACAGCCATGTAACCGGCAAACTCGTACAATGGGGTCGGGTGCACGAGCACGCCCGGGGCGTGCGGCCAGCCGATAATCGCTTTTTCGTAAGCCACGCCCCAGGGAACGGCAGTTACCTTGCCCCAGTCGCCGTCGCCCGCTACGTGGCAACCCACCCGGCCCAGCGCCTGGCCCAGGGCAAGCGCCGGCGCGCAGCACTCGAGCACGGTAACAAAATCAAAACGGTTACGTTTTGCCAGCAGCCAGGCCACGGCCGCGCCGCCGATCAGCCCGCCGTACCACACGAAACCCGCGCCCGAGAGCAACGCCTGCAGCGGGTTGCGGGCAAGGGCCGACAAGTCGTTAGTGAGCGAGAGCAGGCGCGAGCCCAGCAGGCCGGCCAGGAACACCCACACGAGATAGTTCCACATTTTATCGCCGTCGCCGCCGCGACGGCGGAACTCGCTTACGGCGGCCATGGAGCCAAAGTAGAAGCCGGCGGCCATCATAACGCCGAAGCTGTAGACCGTGAACGGGCCCAGGCTGAACAGTACCGGATACACGCTGGCAACATAGCAAGCACAGCCGTCCGCTTCGACAGGGGCTGCTGCGCCCGTTTATTTAGCCTCGGCCCGGGGGGAGCTTCCGGGCG
>JACNKC010000015.1 GCA_014382245.1 Pseudomonadota bacterium
TCGTATTCCTTATTGTCAAAATGTACTTTTGCATCATCGTATGTTGAACATAAGATGATGCCGGGCATAGTGGATGTCGCCTCGAGGGTGCTGCGCCTGCCGGTGCGCCTGGGCGAGCCGGCGCAACTGGGAGGGCTGGCCGAGGAGGTCGACGACCCATCCTGGGCCACCGTGATAGGGCTGGTGCACGATCTGCCGGGCGGCGATGTTGTCAGCCCCGGCACGACACCCCGCTTTCTGCCCCGCTGGCTGCAGCGCAAGTGGAGAGAGTTGTTCTGAGCTTTGCACTGCCGCGGGGTCGCACAGCGGCTCGCCGTGGTGTATTCTTTATGCTTCCCGGCGCACTCGGCGCGAATTTTTAGTAGGGGAGTCTCGTTTGCGGCCGGGCCGCAGTGGAGGAGGGGTGGATGATAGAGTTGGTGGACGGCGACGAGGGTAAGGCCAGGATAGTAGTAGTGGGCGTGGGCGGCGGCGGCGGTAACGCGGCCAACACCATGATCCAGGGCCAACTCAACGGCATACACTTCATAGTTGCCAACACCGACCTCCAGGCGCTGGGCACCAGCCAGGCGCCGGTCAAGGTGCAGATCGGAGCCGAGCTGACCAAGGGATTGGGCGCCGGCGCCAACCCTGAAATAGGCCGCAAGGCCGCCCTCGAGCAGGAAGACCTCATCCGCGAAGAAGTCTCGGGTGCCGACATGGTATTTGTTACCGCGGGCATGGGCGGTGGCACGGGCACCGGGGCAGCGCCGGTCATCGCCCGTATAGCCCGCGACCTCGGCACCCTGACCGTGGGCGTGGTGACGCGTCCGTTCAAGTTCGAGGGACGAAAGAGACAGCGCCAGGCCGAAGAAGGCGTGCGCGAGATGCGCGCGGCCGTGGACACTCTCATCGTTATCCCCAACCAGAGACTGGTCGACATATCACAGCGGGGCACCACCGCGCTTGACGCTTTCGGCCTTGCCGACGACGTGTTGTTTCAAGCCGTCAAGGGCATTTCGCAGATCATAACCGAGGCAGGTCTGATCAACGTGGACTTTGCCGACGTGAGAACGATCATGTCCGAGATGGGTCTTGCCATGATGGGCGCGGGCACCGGCAGTGGCGACACCCGGGCACTCGACGCGGCTACGGCCGCCGTATCGAGCCCGCTGCTCGAAGACCTCACGATATCGGGCGCCAGCGGGCTGCTGGTCAACATCACCGCGAGCGACGATTTCGGCATGCAGGAAATGAACGAGGCCGTGGACTTCCTTCAGGAGCAGGTACACGAGGACGCCAACATCATCGTCGGCCTGGTGCACGACTCCACCATCAAGGACGAGGTGAGTATAACCGTTATCGCCACCGGCTTCGGCGATTCGCTCACCGACGAGGAGCAGGAGGGCGCCGACATGTTGGTCAACCTGCCGGGCGACGGCCCGCGTGCCTCGGCCGACCAGCCCCTGAATTCACTTGCCAACGGCGTCACTGGCGTTGCTCCCCTGCTGGCCGACGACGCAGAGCTGGCGGGCCCCGACCAGCATTCGGACTTCAGCATGGAGCCGGGCGAGGGCGAGGCCATTCTGGATCAGGCCGAAGACCTCCATGGCGCGACCAGGCTCGACCCGGCGCCGGACACGGACGCTGCGCCCGCGCGCAGCGAACCGCGCTCGCTCGACATCCCTGCCTACCTCAGGCGCTGGAAGGAAAGGGCTCAACGCCCCAACCGCTGACCGGCGGGCCCGGGATGGCCGGCCCGCGACTGCTTCCAAAGGGCGGCCACCGGCTGTAGACTCCCCGACCGGTGAGTGCCCCCGAGGAAAAACTTCTATTCAAGCCCAACAGTTCCGGGGCTGTGTCGGTGTGTCTTGCCTACCCGGGTACGCGCGAAGTGGCGCTGGCCAACCTCGGCTTCCAGGCCGTGTTTCGCATACTGGGCACCACCCCCGGAGTGGTCTGCGAGCGGGCTTACCAGCCCGAGCCGGGCCATGCGCTGCTCAGCTACGAGTCGAGACGCTCGGCGGGCGACTTCGACATACTGGCGTTCTCGCTGTCGTTCGAAAGCGACTACCCACTGGTGGTTGCCATGCTCGATTCGGCCGGCATTCCCGCGCGCCAGCAGGCCCGCGATCAGAGCGATCGCGCCTGGCCGCTGTTGCTTGCCGGCGGCCCGGCGTGTTTTTTAAACCCCGAGCCCATGGCGCCCTTCATGGACCTCTTCCTGCTGGGTGAGGCCGAGGAGATGCTTGTCGAGGCGTTCAGGTCGGCCGAATCCTGGCGTGGCATAGGCGGCGCGGCAGTGCTCGACGCGCTTTCGTCTGTGGCCGGTGCCTACCGGCCCTCTGACTGTGACCCCGTGTACGGTGCCGATGGGCGACTGGCCGACCGCGGCGTGCGCGAGGGTAGGGCTGAAACAGTGCTGCGCCGCTACGTCAGAAACCTTGATGAGGCCGGCGCGCGCACGGTGGTGGTGGCGCCCGACGCGGTGTTCGGTGACAAGTTCCTCGTCGAGGCCAGCCGTGGCTGCGAGTGGGGTTGCCGTTTCTGCGCTGCGGGTTTCATGTACCGGCCGGTGCGTCACCGGGACAGCGGCAGGGTGCTGGCCGATGCGAAGGCCGGGCTTGAGCACAGCCGGGACCTGGGCCTGGTAGGCGCCGAGATGGCCAGCCATCCCGGCATCACTCGCGCCTGCTCGGACCTGGCCGACCTGGGCGCGCGCGTGTCGCCCTCTTCGCTCAAGGCCGACGTCATAACGCCCGGCCTGGCGGCTGCCCTGGCCCGTGCCGGTACGCGCTCGGTCACCGTGGCACCCGAGGCCGGTTCGGAGCGCATGCGCAGGGTCATCAACAAGAACCTCGACGAGGGCGAGATACTGCGCGCGGCCGAAATGCTGGCCGCCGACGGCGTTGAGTCACTCAAGCTCTACTTCATGGTAGGCTTGCCGGGCGAAGAAGAAGAAGACAGGCAGGCCATTGTCGATCTTGTTGCGACCATACGCGATCGCCTGCTCAGCGCTGGTCGAGAGCGTGGCCGGGTGGGGTCGGTCAAGGTTTCGATCAACCCCTTCGTTCCCAAGCCGTGGACGCCGTTCCAGTGGGACCCGATGATGCCGGTGCCGGAACTCAAGGAAGTGCTGCGGCGCCTGCGCAGGTCGCTCGGGCGACTGGACAACGTGCAGGTGGACGCCGACTCGCCGCGCGAGGCTTACCTGCAAACGCTGCTGTCGCGTGGCGACAGGCGCGTGGCCGGCATCATCGAGACCCTGGCGCGGGCCGAAGAGGGACAGTGGTGGCAAATTTTGCGGGATATGAACCGGGCGGACGGCGGCATCAAGCCCGACGACTACGTCATCCGCGAGTACGACGGCGGTGAACTGTTGCCCTGGGACTTTATCGACCAGGGCATAGCACGCGATTACCTGTGGCTGGAACGACGGCGGGCGCAGGCGGCGATTGAGACCGAGCCCTGCGACGTCACCAGTTGCGTTACCTGCGGGGCCTGCTGATGGCGTTGCTGGGCACGGGGGTGGACCTGGTCGACGTTGAGCGCCTGCGCGTGATACTGGCCAACGGTCGGCGCGGTGAGCGCTTCAAGCAGCGAGTGTTCACCCCCGGCGAGCGCAGCTACTCGGACGGCTGTTCGTGCCCCGAGCAGGCTTACGCCGCCAGGTTTGCCGCCAAGGAAGCGTTGCTCAAGGCGCTTGGAAGCTGCGGCGGGCCGGCCTGGGGTTTTCCCTGGCAGGACATCGACGTGGTTCACTCGCCCGCGGGTGCGCCATGCCTGCAGTTGTCGGGTCGCGTTGCCCAGGTGGCCCGAGATCTGGGAGTGGGCAGTGTGCACTTGTCGCTTGCCCACGAGCGTGCGATGGCCGTTGCAACGGTCGTGTTGGAGGCGGCGCCCGGTTGATGAACGGCGGGGTTACGATAGACCCTCCAACGACTGCCCGGGTGAGCTGTGACAGCGTAGTCGCTCGCGGTACAGCCACCGCCACTGGCCACACGGTGTTTGCCAAGAACAGCGATCGCCCGGCCCTCGAATGCCAGCCGCTGGCCCAGGTGGCCTCAGCCGACCACGAGGCGGGCAGCGCGCTGCATTGCCAGTACGTAGAGATTGAGCAGGTGGCCCACACCCACGCGTTCGTGGGCGCGCAGCCGAGCTGGTGCTGGGGGCTGGAGCACGGGCTCAACGAAAAGGGAGTGGCGGTGGGCAACCATTCGATTTTTACCCGCGAAGCGGTGGCCGAGACCGGCTTGCTGGGCATGGATCTCGTGCGCCTTGCCCTGGAGCGTGCCGATAGTGCAGAGCGAGCCGTGGGGGTTATCAGCGAGCTGCTCGAGCGCCACGAGCAGGGTGGCTCGGGTTACGAGGAGGGATCTTTTGCCTACCACAACTCCTTCCTGCTGGCCGACGCTCAGGCGGCCTTCCTGCTCGAGGCTTCGGGAGGGCACTGGGCTTTGCGCGAAGTGGGCGTGCAGGCGGCGGCGAGCAACCACGTTACTACCGGCAGCGATTGGACGCGGCTGTCTGACGGTTGCGAGGATTTTGCGCGCGAGCAGGGCTGGTGGCAGGGCGACGAGCGTTTCGATTTTGCGGCCGCCTACCGCGACAGCTCGCTGGTGCCCGAGTTCATATCGTCGGGCCGTTACGGCGCCACCTGCCGCGTGTTGGGGTCTGCCGATGGGTCGTTTGACAGCCTGAGCGCAAGACGCCTGCTGCGCGACCACAACGGCAGCGAGTGGCACCGGCCCGTCGAGGACCCCGAAGACGAGCGCGCCTACAGCGTGTGCATGCACGCCGATCCCATAGGCACCACCACCGCGTCGATGGTGGTCGAGCTGAGCGAGCAGGCGGCGCCCTTGTTGTGGGCGGCCCCGGGTTCGCCTTGCACTTCTCCCTACCTGCCGTTGTTTGCCGCGGCACCGCTGCCCGCTCTTTTGCGACAGGGTACGAGCGACCGTGCGTCGGGCGGGCTGTGGTGGACCTTGAAGGCTTTGCTCGAGGCGGTGGAGAAAGATTTTGTCGCCCACGCGCCCATGGTCCGACGGCGCTGGCAGGAGTTTGAAGACGGTCTCGACGCCAGGGCCGCTGTGCTGTCTGCCGCCGGCCAACACGACACAGAGGCCCTGGTGGCTTTCATGGAAGAGTCGGCGCGCGCTTGCGACCAGACTGCCCGCCAACTGCTTGCCGAAATTTCCTGAAGGCGACCCCGACTTCAAGCGAGCCGCGCAGGCTTATTCGTTGAAATCGAAGCCGGTGCCCAGCACCATCATGTAGTCGCGCAGGGCAACGATGATGCGGTACTGTTCGTGGGCGTCGGCGTCGGAGTAAATCGGGTTCCAGTCGTCGTCTTCGTTGAAGCTGAAGAAGTTGGGCATCTTGGTGCCCGGCTGCAGGCTTTGCGGGTCGATGAGCCACTGCAGCATCCACTCGGGGCGAAGCCGGTGCTTGGCCAGGATGAGGTTGGGGGCGATGATATCGTCTGTAAGCGGCTCGCCTTCGCGCGTGGCATGGCAAAGGGCACACTGGTAGGCCTCGAACATCTGTTTGCCCAGCGTGGCGCTGGCGCGAAACTGGGGCGTGTCGGTACGAAAGTACTGGGCCTGGCCGGCTGCA
>JACNKC010000040.1 GCA_014382245.1 Pseudomonadota bacterium
AGGCAGGCGTCAGTGTTATCGGCGTTACCATCGTCGCAGGCCTCAACGTCAAGCTGGGTGAAACCATCACCGCAGGAAGCAGGCTCGCAGGTGGCCAGGCAGGCGTCACTGTTGTCGGTGTTACCGTCGTCGCAACTTTCGCCCTCGTCGACCACGCCGTCACCGCAGCTCGCCACCGAGCAATCGTTGCGACAGCTGCCTGCCACAACATCGCTGTTGTCTACGCCCGCGTCGCAGGCCTCAACGTCAAGCTGGACGAAACCGTCACCGCATGACGCAGTCTCACAGCTCGCGAGGCAAGCATCGCTGTTGTCGGCGTTGCCGTCGTCGCAGGCCTCGCCCGCGTCGACCACGCCGTCACCGCAGCTCGCCACCGTGCAATCGTTGCGGCAGCTATCAGCCGCAACATCGCTGTTGTCTACGCCCGCGTCGCAGGCCTCGACGTCAAGCTGGACAAAACCGTCACCGCAGGAAGCAGGCTCGCAGCTCGAGAGGCAAGCATCGCTGTTGTCGGTGTTACCGTCGTCGCAACTTTCGCCCGCGTCGACCACGCCGTCACCGCAGCTCGCCACCGTGCAATCGCCGCGACAGCCATCAGCAGTTACATCACTATTGGCCGGGCCCGCGTCGCAAGCCTCGACTCCCACCTGCACAAAACCGTCGCCGCAGAACGCGTGCTCACATATTGCCGAGCAGCCATCATCGTTCGAAATATTACCGTCGTCGCAGCTCTCGCCGGCGTCGACAATTCCGTCACCGCAGGAAGCCACGCGGCAGTCCGTGCGACAAGGATCGCCGATCCGGTTGCCGTTATCGGCGCCCGCGTCGCAGGCCTCTACACCGACCTGTACGAAGCCATCGCCACAGAACGCGTGCTCACACCTGGCTGAGCAGCTATCATCGTTTGAAATGTTTCCGTCGTCGCAGCTCTCACCCGCGTCGACAACCCCGTCACCACAGGAGGGCAACGAACAGTCGTTGCGGCAAGCGCCGGCAACAGTATCACTGTTGCCGTCTCCGCCGTCACAGGACTCCACGCCAACGTAGACAACCCCATCACCGCAAGTGGCCGAGACACAGTTGGACAGGCAGGAATCGCTGTCGTCGGCGTTGGCGTCGTCGCAAGCCTCGCCCGAATCAACCACCCCGTCACCACAGGTGGGCAGAACGCAATCGCTCCGACAACTGCCGGGGAGCAAGTCGCTGTTGAAGCTCCCGGAGTCGCATTCTTCAACGCCCGCCTGCACCACGCCGTCTCCGCATGAAGCCGCGCGGCAGTCGTCAAGGCAGGAGTCGCTGTTGTCACTGTTGCCGTCGTCACAGGATTCGCCGGTGTCGACCACGCCATCGCCGCAGGAGGACCTCGCGCAATCCGTCCTGCAGGCATCAGGAAGCCTGTTACTGTTCCGGTTGCCCTCGTCGCATTCTTCTATGCCCACGAACAGGTAACCGTCGCCGCAAACCGGGCGAGTACAATCTTCGATACAACCGTCCTGGTTAGAACTGTTTCCGTCGTCGCAGATCTCACCGGAATCGACCACACCGTCGCCGCAGAAAGGCAGGCTGCAATCGCTGCGACAAACGTCGGCCGCGCCATCGTTGTTGTCTGCACCAGCGTCACACTGCTCTACGTCGACTTGCACAAAACCATCGCCACAAACCGCGGTCACGCAACTGTCGAGGCAGGTGTCGTTGTTGTTAGCGTTGCCGTCATCGCAGGCTTCACCGCTATCCACCACGCCGTCACCGCAAGAGGGCAAGCGGCAGTCGACCCTGCAGGAGTCCGCCGTCGAGTTGCTGTTAGCGCTGCCGTCATCGCACTGCTCAAGAGAAGCCAGGACCTGCCCGTCTCCACAACGAGCCTTGCGACAGTTGTTGAGACATTCGTCGCTGTTGTTCGAGTTCGCGTCGTCGCACTCTTCGAAACCAGCGTGGACGAATCCGTCGCCGCAACTGCGGAGCTCACATGTCACCAGGCAGGCATCTGAGTTCGACGGGTTTCCGTCGTCACATTCTTCGCCCTCGTCCAATTCGCTGTTCCCGCAAAGGTCGCCGGCCAGGACGACTACCACCGAGGCATCATCCGCCAGGAGATTTTCTACCGGGTGATCGCCTGTCGGGTCGCTTTCTACCGAAACGCTATCCGCAGTGTTGTTTTCTACCGACGCGGCGGCCGCCACGTCGTCGGCTTGCACTGGCGCCACTGCTTCAACAAGCACCGGGGCTTGCGGGCTGTCAGCCAACCCGTCCTCGCTGGCAACGGTCTCTGCGACGGCTGTTTCACTTGTGATTTTCGCCTTGGAAACCCCGGCAAGCGTGTTGTCGGCCAGCTCGCTCTGGTTTTGAAGTTCGACAAGTGCCACCTGTACCGAGTTCGAGTAGCTCGGCACGGGCTCGGCTCCAGGGGCCACTACGTTAGTAACACCGCCCTGCCAGTTGTTGGCCAAAAGCACGGCCACCGCAGCAGCTGCGAAAGCCGCGCCACCGTATCCCGTCCACCGCAGCGCACCAGCCTTGGATCCTGAGCCCTCGCCCCTGAGAGTGCGTCGCTGTTCGGCCTCGGCTTTTCGAATGCACGAAGCTGGCACCAGGGCCAGCCCTTTCTCCATGGCGATCTCCATGGCTCTCGCGGCCAGGCTGTTCACGCTGGCGGGAGTGGGCTTGCGGCCGCCGGAAAGACGGCGGATAGCACCACCACTGAAAATGTCTTCGGCTCTCGCTTCCCATGGGGCCAGGCGAGAGTCTATGTAATCAACGACGTCGTCCTTGGCCAGCGGCTCGAGAACTGCTCGCATGCCTATGCGCTGCCTTACCTGCCGAAGCGAGTGGCGCTTGAGCTTGGTTTCGAGAGAGCGATCTCCGCACAGGACGATCTGCAGTATTTTCTCCGTGGAAGTTTCCAGGTTGGTGAGCAGGCGAAGTTCTTCGAGCAGCCTCTCATCGATCAGGTGAGCATCGTCGATTATGACTACGACGTTGCCCCCCTCTACGAGCGAATCGAGCAGGTAAGAGTTCAGCTTGTCGAGCAGGCTCATGCGGCGGCTGTCCTCGGTGTCCAGGGCCAGCTGGACGCAGAGGTACTCAAGCAGTTCATCGAAGCCGAGTCCCGAGTCGAATACGCATACAACCTCGGCCTCGCCCTCAAGCTCGTCGGCGACGCGCTGCAGCAGCGACGTCTTGCCGGTTCCCCGGTCACCCACGAGAGTGATGAAGCCCTTGCGCGACCGTATTCCGTGCAGCAACGAAGCCACAGCCTCACGGGTGTTGGCGCTATCAAAGCAGCTCTCGTCTGGCCGATCGGTGCCGAAAGGCTTAGAGCTCATATCAAAATTTCTATCGTCCATTCCCCTTGTCTCCCTGGATCGGCCCATGTCAGGGCCAAATACCCATAGCTGCAAGAGCAATGGACGTGCCACCGTATGGCTGGAAAGAGAGGGGGTGCCGGAAGCTGGGCTGAGTGCCGTAAACGCCTGTTATCAGCGCTGTTTTGCAGCCTGGTGGCAGGCTGAAGATCTACCTGCAGCGGTTCAACGGGCCCCCTTACTGGACATTTATGAACAGCAGCGGGCCGGGGGGGCAGCTTAGCGCCGAACCTTCAAAAGCGAGCTCATGCCTGCCATGGCCAGCGTGTGCTGTATGACCTCCGCCTGGGCGGCTGCTTCCATGAACTCCTCGGCATTGACCAGCGCCGACTCTTCTGCCCGGAGTTGCAGCTCACCATTGGATGGCATGAGCGCGGCCACAGCCGCCACCACCGCAACCAGCCCCAGGACAAACCCGGACCAGCGCAGTATAGCCACCGGCGATTGCGGCGCAGGCTCGTGAGCTGTTGAAAGTTGTGAATCCCCGTCTGAAAACTGGTCGTCCATAAGACTTCCCCCGGGTCTGACCGGGCTCGAGCCCATCTACCCGCTGCTGCATGAGCAACGGACGTGCCAGAAGCCTGCACCCGCAACAACAGCAGCAGCGGTGACCGCGGTGCTTCACTCGACCTGCTGACCGAACATTTGTGAACGCCGGGGGCAGGAGCTCAAAAAAGCAGGAAAGTCAGTAGACGAGAATGGCTGGGGAGGAAGGATTCGAACCTTCAGTTGCCTGAACCAGAATCAGGTGCCTTACCAATTTGGCCACTCCCCAACGGCGGCCACCCCGGCTAGCGCCGCTTGCGGGGCGTGCGGGGGGGCGTTTTCTCTCGCCAGATTATCCGACCCCTGGTCAGGTCATAGGGCGACAGCTCCACCTTGACTGCATCGCCTGGAAGGATGCGGATATAGTACTTACGCATTTTACCCGAAATATGGGCGAGCACGGTGTGGCCGTTCTCCAGCTCTACTTTGAAAAATGCGTTCGGGAGGTTCTCTTTGACCGTCCCGTCTACCTCTATACCGTCTTTACCCATATATGCGTAGCCGCCCAGGGAGCGGCTTATCGACATTGAGTACCAACTTTTCGTCAAGGTAACAAGCCATGCACGATAAGGGGTCACCGGCCGCAGGCTACGTTGGAATCTGCCCCTCTCGCTGACATGATGCCCTTCATGGCCTCTGAAAGCCGCAACAGCGACAAACCCTGGGCGCTTTCCGGGATGCGTACCGGTGCCACCGGGGTGCTCTCGGCCGTGCTGGTGCTCAACCTGTCGGTCGCGATTGCCAAGCTGGTGACCGGGACGATGACGGCCAGCATCGCCATCCTGGCCGACGGCTACCACTCGCTGTTCGACAGCCTGGCCACGGTGGTCGGCATACTGGGCGTGACCGCTGCTTCGCGGCCGCCCGACGCGGACCACCACTACGGGCATCGCCGCTACGAGGTAGTGGCGGCACTGGTCATCGCCGGCTTCCTGGTGCTGGCGGCCTGGGAAGTGCTGGGCGCGGCGCTGGACAGGTCGCGCAGCGGATCTGTCCCCACGGCGAGCCCACTGGCGTTTGCCGTCATGATCTCGACCCTGCTCGTCAACATCGCCGTAACCCGCTGGGAACACTCTGCCGGTGAGCGGCTCAACAGCCGGGTGCTCAAGGCTGACGCGGCCCACACGCGCTCGGACGTTTACGCATCGTTGACAGTAATAGGGTCGCTGGCCGCCGTACGCCTGGGCTACCCGGGCCTCGACATCCTCGTAGCAACTGGCATCGGTGCCCTGATAGCGCGCACGGCTTACATCATCATGCGCGACGCGCTGGCCGTACTGTCTGACGCGGCCCCCATCCCCAGCGAGGAAATAGCCGCCCTGTTCGAGAACAACCGGGCCATGGGCCGCGTGCGCGCGGTTCGCTCGCGCAGCAACGGCAGCGACGTCTACGTTGACCTGCAGCTCTACCTGCCCGACGACATGAGTGTGCTCCGATCGCACCAGGTCACCGAAATGCTGCTGGTGGGCGCGATTGCGTTCTCTCTGCGCGATCGAGTGGA